>NZ_KV821312.1:0-12426 GCF_001815635.1 Corynebacterium sp. HMSC075D04 | reverse complement strand
CGATAGCAGACACACATTTTGTCGCTTAACCCTTTCCTCCTTTCTAAACCCTCTTGCTATCGACCTCGATCGTGAGTACATTGTGAGTACATCGCTTTAAGGAGTTTGAAATGGCAGTCAAAGACCGGCGCTTGAACTTGCGTACATCCGCACACCAAGAGGAGTTTTTCCGCAGGGCCGCTGAGGTGACAAACACTTCGGTGTCACAGTTTGTGCTCGACAGTGCCGTGGAGCGCGCATTGATGGTACTTGCTGATCAGCGACTTTTTGTGTTGGGCGAAGAAGGTTTCTCTCGTGTTGAGGAACTTCTCGACCAGCCGGCCGACTTCTCCAAGCTTGGCAAACTTTTCGCTGAGGAGACTCCATTTGGCAAGGAGTTTCAATTTGGCGACTGACGGTGTGCTTCAGCCGCCTCGGAAACTTGTTAAGGCGGATGATCGCTCGAGTTTTCATTGTGGGGAGGTGTCGCTCGATGTGTGGTTTCGCCGCTACGCCATGCAGAATCAACGGGCACACAACTGTGTTGTTTACGTTTCCAAGTGGAATGACCGCGTCGCTGGGTACTATGCGGTCTGTACGGGTGGGATGGTTGCTGGAGCCGCGCCAGAAGCGTTTGCCAAGGGGCGTCCCGATCCGATCCCAGTGTTAATTCTCGCGCGGTTGGCGGTAGATGTGAATGCGCAGGGGAAAGGAGTTGGGAAAGCGCTGCTGAGAGACGCTCTAGCGCGGTGCTTCACTGTGGCTGGAGAAATTGGAGCCGCGGCAGTGGTTGTACACGCGTTGGATGAACACGCGAAACGGTTCTACATGCAGTACGCAGAATTTCAGGAGATGCCGGAGCAACCGTTACATCTCTTGCTACCGATTAGAGGCATCAAACAGTTTATGACCCAGCCCGCAACCGCCTAAAACACCAACTGGTCCAGGAAGCGTTGCGCGCGCTCTGACTTCGGGGCGGCGAAGAACTCCTCGGGCGGGGCGATCTCGACGATTCGGCCAGCGTCCATGAACGCGATGCGGTCGGCAACCGCGCGGGCGAACGCCATTTCGTGGGTGACCACGATCATCGTCATGCCGTCCCGGGCGAGGCCAACCACCACGTCGAGGACTTCGCGGACGATTTCGGGGTCGAGGGAGGCGGTGATTTCGTCGAGAAGCAATGCCTTCGGCTGCATCATGAGCGCACGCACGATGGCCACGCGCTGCTTCTGGCCGCCGGAAAGTTCGCGCGGGCGAGCGTCCGCCTTGGCGGCAAGCCCTACGCGTTCGAGCAGCGCCACCGCCCGCGAGCGGGCCTCGTCCTTGTCCGCGCCCTTGACCACCTTCGGTGCGAGCAGCAGGTTCTCCATCACGGTCAGGTGGGGGAACAGGTCGTAGGACTGGAACACCATGCCAACGTCGGAACGCACGTCCTTGAGCTTGGTCGAGGAGGCGGTCACGTCGCGGCCGTTGACCAGGATCTGGCCGGAATCCACCGGCTCCAACCCGTTGACTGTGCGCAGCAGCGTGGACTTGCCGCAGCCGGACGGGCCGATGATGGTGAGGACTTCGCCGGGGTTGACGGACAGGGTGACGTCGTTAAGCGCCTTGTGCCCGTTGGGGTACGTCTTGGAGACATGCTCGAGCGAGATAAGCGACATCTAGCTCCACCTTTCTTCCAGCTTGCGCGCGGCGAGCGAGATGGGAAAACAGACGAGAAAACACAGCAGGAACACCACGCCGTAGATCCACAGGGCGGCGGACGGGTATTCGAAACGGTTGGCGTCGATGATTTGCTGCGCCACCTTGAGCACCTCCACCACGCCAATCAGCGCGACGAGCGAGGTGGTCATGATCATGCGGTTGGTCAGGTTGATCGTCGCGGGGATCAGACCGCGCAGCGCTTGCGGCAGCACAACGTGACGATAAAGCGCGCGCCCCTCAATGCCCAGCGCCGCCGCGGAGAGGTACTGGTGGCGCGGCACCGACTCGATAGCGGCGCGCACCAAATCACCCAGCTCAGCTGTGCCCCACAGCGTGAACACAATCACCGCCGCCACCCGCGCATCCAGGTTCAGCCCCCACGCGCGCGTGGCGTCGAAGTACACCAGAAACAGCAGCACCAACTGCGGCATGATGCGCACAAACTGCAGGTAGGTCTGGGTGATCACGCGAACAATTTTGCTTGGCGACGACATCACCACCCCCAACAGCGTCCCCAACACAATCGACAAGCCCATCGACGCGAGCGCGATCTGGATGGACACGCCAAGGCCCATGAGGAGGCGCTGGAAGTTGTTGCCGTCGGCGAGGACTTGGAGATCAGAAAACATTCGCGCGCACCTTCTTCTCCACACGTCCCGCGATGAGCGAAACCGGCAGCAAAATGATCAGGTAGAACGTGACCAAAAGCAGCAACGCCTCGCGCGTTTCGTAGGTCTGGCCGATCTGCTCCTTGGCGGTGTAGACCAAATCCGGCAGTGCCACGATGCTGACCACCGAGGTCTCCTTGATCAGGAAGATGATGTTCGCCGTAATCGCCGGCAGCGCAAGCGCCGTGGCCTGCGGCGCGACAACGTGACGCAGCGCCTGCATCCGCGACATACCCAGGCTTAAACTGGACTGCAACTGAATCGGGGCGACCCCCTCCAGGCCAGCGCGGATCGCCTCCGCCATGTACGAGCCACCCAGGAAGGCCAAGCCCACCACGGCGCAGGTCTCGCTCTCCAGCACGACGCCCATCTTGGGCAGGCCGAAGTACAGGAAGAACAATTGCACCAGCAGGGGAGTGTTGCGCGAGAGCTCGATGTACACCCGCGCGATCTGGCTCAGCACGGGCACCTTGAAAAACCGCACCCCGGCCACCAGCGCGCCAACGATAAAGGCGAGCACAATGCCTTTGGCGGCAACCCTCACCGTGAGGACTGCCGCCGAAGCATAAACCGGGATGTTCTCGGTAATGACCGAAACGTCCATGAGTTAGAGCTGGCCGCCCTCAACGACCAGGTCGTCCGCGGAAACCGCGTCGCCGTACATCGGCTTCAGGGTCTTCTCGTATGCGTTGTGGAAGAAGTTCTCCTTGCCGAGATCGACGAGTTCGTTGTTCATCCATTCGCGCAGGTCGTCGTTACCCTTCGCCACCGCGCCCGCGATGGTGTCCGTCTCACCCAGCGTCGGGATCGTCGCGGAGAAACCATCGGTCTTACCGGCCCATGCGAGAGCCTCCGTGTTGTCGGTGACCCAGGCGTCGCCGCGGCCGTCGAGAAGCGCGTTCGTCGCCTCGGTGTACTGCTCAAACTTGGTCAGCTTGATCTCCGGGTGGTTCTTCTCCAGGTACGCCTCCGCGGTCGTGCCCTTAACGACGATCACGTTCTTGCCCTCAAGCCCCTCCACGCTATCGATCGGCGCATTGTCCGGGGTAACCGCACCCAACGACACCTTCATGTACGGGTTGGCGTAATCCACCTTCTCCTGGCGCTCCGGGGTCACCGTGAAGTTAGCCAGGATGATGTCGACCTTGTTCGTGTCCAGGAACTCCACACGCGAGGCAGCCTCCACCGGCACATACTCGACGTTTACGCCCAGGTCCTCGCCCAAACGATTGCCGTACTCGATGTCGTAACCGGCGAACTCGCCGTTCGAATCGACGTAGCCGAACGGGGACTTATCCGAGAACACGCCGATCTTCACCGAACCGGCCTCCTGGATCGTGGCCACGTCGCGGAAACCCGCTGCCGGCTCCGCGCCGTTCGTGGCGTCGGTATCGCCGGACTCCGCGGAGCAGGCGGTGAGGGTAATGGCGGCGAGGACCACGGCGGCGCTGGCTGCGAGGCCCTTGCGGGTGTTGCGGGACGGGAAGAGTGACATGACAGTGAACTTTCTTTTGTAAAACTACGGCGGCGGATACCGCTTGGTTCAGTAAAAGTACACCAGTCTGTCTAGTTTTGTGAACTGGGGTGTTCGCTTTGTATTCATGCGGCGCGTTTCGGCTGCTAGAAGTCGTTACCAGGAATTCGTTGGTGCGGGGTTGAAGTGGCACGAACGACATCCCGGTAACGACATTTGCGAGGGAGGTACGGTGCAGCCGATTGGTCGGCATCGCTGCATGGCAGTCGAGTTTGGTCTGTACGCAGAGGCGCTAGTGGGTCATAATTGAAGCCGAAGGCTCGAATTGAGGAAGGAGGCGCAAGTGGATCAGTTTTATACCTATGAACGCTTTGCACAATGGGTGCAATGTGAACTTGCTGCCGAGAATGATTCCTCTTTTGTGGTGCGTGTGCTGAAGCGTGTTGTGTCAGAGATCCGGGATATTAAAGATCACAAGGAGTTCATAGCGGCGCACCGTGAACCGGATACGACCGGAGATGCAGATTGGGATCGTGTCATTCGAGCTGCTGCTGAGATGACGTACTCCGAACGCTTCCCTGGGGAGAGCCCTGGATGGTCTGTTGAGATTTCCGAACCTCCTGAGGCCTGGTTCTATCCGACGAGTCGTCCTTCTCGGTTCGTTTTCAACCTTGAACGGACTCCGATCTCCTTCCGTAAAAGAAGTATCTGCTTGGGTGAGGGAAATCTACGAACGGCGAAGGATCACGATCGCCCGTGGATCTAACCTGAACGGCAGGGCCGTTCCGCTGCTAGATGTCGTTACCTGGATGTCGTTAGTGCGGCCTGGAAGGAAGCGCGCGAACCACGCGGGAGGGGAAGGGAAGAAAGGGCCCACGCCGACCACCCCCTACCGCGGCTCGACGGGGTTGCCTTGCCAGACGGTGTTGGTGGGGACGGAGTCGCCACGCATGACCAGCGAACCGGGGCCCACGGTGGCGCCGGCGCCGATAACGGAGCCCGGTAGGGAGACGGAGTGGGCGCCGAGGGTGGCAGATGCCTCGATGGTGACGGTGTCCAACGACATCACGCGGTCCTGGAACAGGTGCGTTTGCACGACGGTGCCCGGCCCGACGGTGGCGCCGGCGCCCACGGAACACAGGTCGGTTTCGGGGAACCAGTAGGACTCCACCCACGCGCCGGGCCCAATTTTCACGCCCAGGGCCCGTAGCGCGAGATTCATTTCGCCGGAGCCGGTGGCCCAGTTGAAGAACCAGGGTGCGGCGATGACTTCAATGAACTGGTCTTGTAGTTCGTTGAACCACACGAACCACGAGTACAGCGGGTGTTCGCCGGCGCGGTGTTTGCCCACGAGGACCCACTTCGCCACCACGGCGGAGGCCACCGCGACCACGCCGACACCCATCCAGGTAAGTCCACCGAGCAGGTACGTCCACCAGCCGATGCGCTCAAGCAACGTCACCACGCAAGCCGCGAAGAGGGCTGCCAGCACCGCCTGAGTCATGGGGGCTAAAAGGCGCATCGTCTCGACGACACCACGCCTGCGCATCAACCCCTTCGTCGGTTCGTACGTCGCCTCACCTGCGGCTTCGACCTCCACGCGGCGCATGCGTTCGGGCGGGGATCCCCACCAGTTCGAGTGCGCCTTGGACTTCTTCGGGCTTGCGGACAGCACGGCCACCAGGGAGTGTTTGGCCAGTTTGCGGCCCGGGGCGACCATGCCGGAGTTGCCCACGAACGACCGCTTACCCACGACGGCGTGGTCCGTCCGGATCCAACCTCCGCCGATTTCGTAGCCGCCGGCGAGGGTGTCGTCGGCAAGAAATGCGCCTTCGCGGACTTCGGTGAGTTTCGGCACCATGACCGCGGTGGACACTTCTGTGTGCTCGCCGATGTCGGCGCCGAGCAGGCGCAGCCAGACGGGGGTGGCGGCGCCGGCGTAGATGGGGAAGTAGCGGGTACGGGCGTCGTCCATGAGGCGGGTGACGGTCCATAGGCTCCAGCCGCGAAGCGACCGGACGGGGAACACGCCGGGTTGGACACCAAGTTGCGCGAGGCGCACGCCGGACCAGGTCAGGGTGAGTCCGAGGCCGATGTAGACCACGCCGCCGACAGGCGCGAAGACCAGCAGGCCCCACACGGAGCGGGTCTCAAACACCCGCGCCAGGCCGAGCGTGGCCGCCGCACCACCCAGCACCGCCAGCGCGGGCAGCACCGACAGGACCAGCGAGGTCAGGCCGTACGCAAGCGCCCACATGGGCCGGCGCGGCGGGCGTTCGTTGGGGAAGCGGTGCTTGGACCGGCCCTTTTTCCGCGCAGGCGAGCCGGCCCAGCGGGCGTGCTTCTTCACCGGTTTGTCGCCGGTGACGGTGGAGCCGGCCTCCACGTGGGCGCCCTCGCGGATCTCGGTGCCGGGCATGAGCGTGGAGCGCGCACCCACGCGGGCGTCGGGGCCGATGACCACGGTGCCGACGTGCAGTTCGTCGCCGTCGAGCCAATACCCGCCGAGGTCCACGCCAGGTTCGATGGCGGCGCCCTCGCCAATGGTGGCCAGGCCGGTCACCGGCGCGAACGCGTGCATATCTACGTCCTTGCCCACCGTGTTGCCCAACAGTCGGGCGGTGATCTTGGCGGCGTTCGCACTCGCGATGTTCATCGCGCCGGAGGCAGCCAGCCACCGCTCCGCGGCCCACAGCCGCAAATGCTGCGAACCGCCGCGCGGGTACACGCCGGGCGCGATCCGGCCCCGGATCGCACGCGCCCCGAGCGCGCCGATTGGGATCCGCCCCAACGGCGTGCACAGCACCGCAAACGCCACCGCGAGCCAGGTCCACGACAGCGTGGTCAGGCCCAGCACATTTGCGACGATCGCCACCCACGTCACCGCCGCCGACGCCTTCAGCGTCATCACCGGCACCATGAGCAGCGTCTGCGCCAGCCGGGTCGCGCCGGTCACAGGAGCCACAGAACGTTCGCGGGTGGAGGTTTTGGTGGTGTGGGTGAGGTCGTCGATAAGCGATGCAAGCGTTTCCAACCTGGGATGGTCGTAGAGGTCGCGCACCGCGATGGTGGGCACGCGCTCGCGCAGACGCGCGATGAGCGAGGCGGCAGCTAGCGACGACCCACCTAACTCAAAGAAATCCGCATCCTTGCCCGGCACGTCCAGGCCGAGCACCGCCACCCATGCTTCAGCGACCCACTGCTCGGTCGGCGTCATGCCGACCGCATCCACGCTGGCGGGCAGCGGCCACGGCAGGGCTTTCTTGTCCACCTTGCCGGAGGTGCGGATCGGTAGTTCGTCCATCACGTGGATGCGCGGCACGAGCGCGGCCGGCATGACCTCGGCGAGGCGCTCGCGCATCTGCTGCACGTCCAACGAAACGCCGTCGTCGGGGGAGACATAGCCGACGAGCACCTTGTCGCCTGCGGGCAGCGTTTGTACGGCGACGGCGGAGTTATACACGCCGTCGAGCGCGGCCACGTTGGCCTCCACTTCGCCGAGCTCGATGCGGCGCCCGCCGATTTTCACCTGGTCGTCGGCGCGGCCGATAAACGCCAGGCCATCCTCGGTGAGTCGCACGTGGTCGCCGGTGCGGTACGCGCGCTCCCAATCACCCATGGGGGCGTACTTCTCCGCGTCTTTCTCCGGGTCGAGGTAGCGCGCGAGGCCCACGCCGCCGATGATCAACTCACCTGCTTCTCCCTCGCCGTCGCTTGCGATGGCGAGGTCCCAACCGTCCAGCGGCCAACCGATAGTCACGGGCTTGCCGGGGAAGAGCCGGGTTGCGCTGGCCACCACGGTGGCTTCAGTAGGGCCGTAGGTGTTCCACATCTCGCGGCCGTCGGCAAGGCGGTCAGTCAGTTCCTGGGAGCAGGCCTCGCCGCCCACAATGAGCAGGCGAATGTTGTCCAGGGCCTCCTTCGGCCACAGTCCGGCGAGCGTGGGCACGGTGGAGACGACCGTGATGTCGCGACGGATCAGCCACGGGCCCAAATCCTGACCCGAGCGCACCAGCGCGCGCGGGGCCGGCACCAAACACGCCCCGTGGCGCCAGGCCAGCCACATCTCCTCGCACGACGCGTCGAACGCCACCGACAGGCCCGCAAGCACGCGGTCGTCGGGCCCGAGCGGTTCGTCCTGGCAGAACAGGCGCGCCTCCGCATCCACGAAGGCGGCGGCCGAGCGGTGGGTCACCGCTACGCCTTTTGGTTTGCCGGTGGAGCCGGAGGTGAAGATGATCCAGCAGTCGTCGTCGGGGGTGACTGTCGCAAGCGCGCCCGAAGCACCACCAAAACCACCAACCGGCGCCTTCACCATCCGCAGGCCCGCGTCGGTCCAGATGGCGTCCACGTCCGCTTCGGTGAACACGGTTTCGGCGCGCTCGTCTGGGTCGTCGGCGTCGACGGGGACGTAGGCGCAGCCGGCGCGCATCGTCGACAAGATTGCGAGGTAGAGCTCGCGGGTGCCGGACGTCATCCGGATGCCGACGCGGCCCCGGTACGGCACACCCTGGGTGCGCATGGCGGTGGCGCGTTGGTCGATTTCTTCGACGAGTTCGGCGTACGTGATTACTTCGCCGTCGTCGATGGCCGCCGCGCCGGGGTGGGCTTCGGCGGAGGCGAAAAGGACATCAATAAGTGTCCGCTCCGGCGGGGCGAGGTGGCTGCGCAGGAGCGGATTGGGAAGGGGCTCGGCTTGAACCATGCGGATTAGGTTAGACCTATCCGGGGCGCATCGCTCGACTACACGGCGACTACACGGCTATTCCGTCTCGAGCGCTTGCGACAGCTTCTTCAGGTTCTTCAGCTGCTTCTGGGACGACGCTTCGAGTGCGCGCTCCTCGGCTGCAACCACGTCGTCGCCAAGTTTGGCCAGCGCCTTCGTGCCCTTCTTGGTCGCGGCGACGATCTGGCGGCGACGGTCTTTCGGGTCGCGGTCGCGGGTGACCCAGCCGAGTTTCTCCAGCGAGTCGATGAGCCGCACCATGTCGGAGGCGTCGATGATCAGCAGCTCGGACAGTTGGCGCTGCGACATTGGAGCGACGTCCACGCAGGACAGCACCCAGTACTCGCGCATGGTGGTGTCGTGCTTGGCCAGGGTGCGTTCGACTTCGTCCTTGGTGTGCCTGCGCACGCGTTCGATCTGGAAGTGGGGAGACTTCAGAAGAGCAGAGGGCAGTTCAGGAAGCGTCGACATACCCCCACCATACTTCCCTGCGGCGTCCCAATGGTTGGGACGGCCTAATTTTCGTGCGGCAAACCTTGTTCGACCCAGGCGGTGGTGCCGCCCGCGACGTTGTAAATGCCGTCCCAGCCGAGGGCTTGCTCGAGGTATTCGCCGGCCTGTGCGCTGCGGCCGCCGCCCTTGCAGATCAGGTAGATGTCCTGATCCGGGTCGATTTCGCTGTAGCGTGCCACGAACTCGGACAGCGGAATGTTCTTGGCGCCGGTTGCGCGGACGGCGGCGTATTCGTCGGCCTCGCGGACGTCGATAAGTTGCGCGCCTGCAGGGACTTCAGTGACTTGGACATTCTCCATGGCTCGTATGATAGCGCCCGTGACGTCCACTCCTCGCTGGGTTTATCATGTGCGCCGCATTGTCGCGCTGCTCATCGTTGTGTTCGTCGTGCGCATATTGCTTTTCGACGACACCACGCCTTCCCCCGAAACCCCCACCACGGAAGAGACGTCGTCGGAGACGTCGGTTCGTCGAGAAGCAGCTGCGCAGATTCCAGCGGGACGGCCGGTGGAGATGGTTGTGCCGGTGTTGGGGATGCGCGCCGGGTTTGAGGCCGAGGATTGCCGGGTGGTCGATGGCGCGATCGATCCGAAGAGCCTGGATAAGGCGTGTGCGCTGACGGGGGAGGGGTACCCGTACGCGCTGCCTGGCACGGATGCGAAGGATCTTGTGGTCATCGCGGGTCACACGGGTGCGGGGGTGAGCGCGGTGTTTAACAAGCTTTACGACGGCACCACCGAGCACCACAACGTTGCCGTCGGCGACTACCTCTACGTGCGCACCGAAACCTCCGGGCAGGACTGGCTGGTCTACCGCGCGACCGATCTGCACGATCCTGACAAGAAGTCGCTTGCCTCCAACCCGGAGATCTGGGGTGACGGGCCGATGCCTGGCCGGCTGCTGACCATCAGTTGTGTGCAGCCGTCGAACCTGCTGGCCAACTCGGTGCGCAATGCGGTGGTGGGGTGGCAGCTCGAGGGCACCGCCACTGACGACGAGGTGGAAACCGTCTTCCAGCCACGTTGATTTCTGGTGCGTTGTCGCGCCCGTTTGTCAAATTGTGACAAAAGTTTCTCGTGTGACTGGTGTAAAAACTGTCAAGACACTGTAGACTTCAAGTTGAACTTTAGACTTTCTCAACTTCAGGAGACCACAATGAACCGCCTTCTCGCCGCAGCCGCCGCTGGCGCTCTCGCCCTGGCCGCCCTGCCGATGACAAACGCCAACGCGCAGGACCTGCCCAAGGAAACCAAGGACGCGCGCGGCGAAACCTACTTCCTCAACGAGGAAGGCACCCACTACGTGCCTGACGCGCAGGAGGCGCTCAAGCCGTTCGCGCAGCTCGACTCTGCACAGCAGGAGAAGGCAGTTGCAATTGTCGACGCCGCCGTGGCCGGCCTCATCGACACCGGCGTCATCCGCGACGCCCAGACTTCTGTGCAGGCACCGGCACCCGCTCCCGCCCCGGAGCTCTCTGAAGAGGAGAAGGCTGAGGCGCAGTCTGGCGGCGAGGCTACCCAGGCCCCGGCTGAGAAGCCGCTTGGCGCCGACAACGTCGACCCGGCCAACCCGGACCCGGTTGCCAACGGCTTGGTCAAGTTCCCGCCAGTGGCCACCCTGGACGGCGTGACCTACTTCCTGAACAAAAACGGCCACACCTTCGTCGCCGATGTCCTGCGCGTGAACTCGGATGTCACGCCGGAGGAGATTGCGTTGAGTGATGGGCTCGTCGCAAAGTTTGCTGGCGAAATCGCGCGCCAGGGTATCGAGGCCGCTCGCGCTGCCGGCGACCTGAACGTCGACGTCGCCCCGGCTGCCCCGTACGCTGCCGAGCGTGGCGGCGCTGAAACCGTTGACGCAGCCGCCGCCGACACCGCCGCGACCGCCCAGCGCGGCCTCGCCGCCGAGACCGGCTCCAACACCCTCGTGCGCGCACTGTTCGCGCTGCTGCTCGCATCTGTGCTGGGTACCGGCGTATACGCCTTCGCGCGCCGTCGCCTTATCTAGGACACCCGACTTGATTTACGGCTGAGAATGATGTTCTCTTAGTTCGTGAATTATAGACATCTGATCGCCACCGCCTGTGCATCCGCTGTGATCGCAGGCGGTGTCGTAGCTCCTGCAACCGCCCATGCTCACGTCGACATCGACCCACTCAGCCGTGAGTGCAAGGAAGCCACTGCAGCTGCGAAGAGGGGCGCGCCGATCCCGCACATGGACCGCTTCGTGTTTAGCGACAACGAAAACGCCCTCGTCGAAAACACCCTGTACCTTTACGCGCCGGACCGACTGAAGCCGCACATCAACCGCGCCACCGAAGAATGGGTCAAGGCCACCAATGGCCTCGTGCGTTTCGAGTACGTGGACAAACCCGGCTACAAAGTCGTCACCGTCCAGGAGGCTAACCTCGGCGGCTCTGTAGGTCGCGTCACCGGCAACGTGCACAACATGAGGGTGCAGATTAACCCCGACACGATCCGTGGAGGACACGAACCGAGCATCACCATGACCCTCGCCCACGAGATCGGCCACGCCATGGGCCTTGCCCACTCGTGCGACGGTGCGCTGATGAAGGTGGGCAACAACCGTGGCAAGTCCGCGACTACCCCGCAGGCCCTGGACGCGCAGGTGCTCATCCAGCACAACAACCTTAAGCAGTACGGCGGCCGCCCGCCGAAGCCGAGCACGACTGCTGCGCCTGCCCCTGAGCCAACGACCTCGAAGCCTGCTCCTGTGCCGGTTGAGCCAACGACGTCTGAGCCCGCACCTGTGGTTCCGCAGCCGTCCACGCCTGAGCCGTCCACGCCTGAGGTCAGCACCGTCGTTACGACGGTCCCGGCCACAACGACCACCGAGGAACCGACCACCGAGACCACGGTGATCGAAACTGTCGTGGTTGAGGAACCCACCTCTGCGGAGCCGACCCCCGAGGAGACCACCCAGGTCGCTCCCGTCGAGGAACTCCCGAAGCCGACCACCCTGAAGGAAGCGTTGGATGCGGTGAAGGAAGCGGAGCGTAACTACATTGCCGCGGATGCTGCTGCTACCGCAGCGAAGGAAAAGGGTGAAGGTGTCGACGAAGCCGAGGCAGCTGCGGAGGCCGCCTGGCACGTCTTGCGGGCTGCCCAGAACAATCTTGAGGAGTTCAAGGCGCAGTACCCGGATGCCACGCTCGAGCCGGAGGAGCCAGTAACACCTCCGGCAACGCCTACGACCAAACCCGAACTCGAGCCGAAGCCAACAACCAAGGCTGAGGTGACGACGCAGCGTCCCACCCCGACCACGAAGCCAACCCCGACTACGAAGGCTTCGGTGACCGCGCCGTCCACGACGACCACGAAGGCGACCTCGACTAAGAAGGC
>NZ_KV821311.1:0-4370 GCF_001815635.1 Corynebacterium sp. HMSC075D04 | reverse complement strand
GGGTTTACCCGTCCACAAAATTTGACACAGGCCAACCAACGTCAAATTGGGCTAATCCCTGAACCGCACCGGGCTTCGTTATGAAAGTCAGCTCCCACAGCAGGGACTCACTAGCCCACTCGTCTAGATACGTTTTTGTAAACCGCTCACATACCCAAACCGTTGCGTCACGGCCATTGAGCAAAAACAGATCCTCATCATCGGCAAGAGACTGGTCTGTTGAGTAACGCCACCCAACGAGATGCGCAATAGGCGCCTCTTGAAGCCAACGTTGCACCTCCCGAACAAAAGACCCATTCATCGCCCTAGCTCGGGCCAAGCTCCGGTCTCCTGCTGCTACGCCTTGAAGCTCTGGACTTGCAATAAGAAGATCAGCCCATTCTCCCAGAAGCAGTTCATCACTCCCGCGTTCTTTTTCCAGCACGAGCTGCCGGCACGCTAACGCTCCTTCAAGGACAAAATCGATCAACATCGGCCCGAATCCAGTTCGGATGATCGCATCGGCGGACAGACCGCGATCGGCCAACTTGCCAAGTGCGGACGTGATTTGAGTATCACGACGCAACCTGTCTGGGACGTTCAATCGCCGCAGATTGTCCGAGACAAGCCGAAGGAGCTGCGCAGTCGTCCAGCAGCTCGTTGGCTCACCCGGGAGGTGCACATAATCTGCCCCTACGCCCTCTGAGTGATCAGCCGAGGAAACGAGTAACTCACTTAGTGTTTCACAAGTCCGTAGCCCGTTGCACAACCGATGGTCAGTGACGCTACATTCTTGGCTGGCAGCGGCAACATAATCGGCCAGATCACGTCCGCCCTGTGCCACTTCCCCTACCGCTCCATGATGTCGTGGCGCACGATGGTCTGATCGCGGCCCGGGCCGACACCGATGTAGGAAATCGGCGCGCCGGAGAGTTCCTCGAGGCGCAGCACGTAATCCTGGGCCTTCTGCGGCAGCTCCTCAAAGGTGCGGCAGCCGGTGATGTCCTCGTCCCAGGCGGGCATCGTCTCGTAGATCGGCGTTGCGTGGTGGAAGTCGGTCTGGGTCATCGGCATTTCGTCGAAACGCTTGCCGTCCACGTCGTAGGCCACACAAATCGGGATCTCGCCGATGCCGGTGAGCACGTCAAGCTTGGTCAGGAACAGGTCCGTAAAGCCGTTGACGCGGGAGGCGTAGCGCGCGATCACGCTGTCGTACCAGCCGGTGCGGCGCACGCGGCCGGTGTTCACGCCGACCTCACCGCCAGTGACCTGCAGGAACTCGCCCCACTTGTCAAACAGTTCCGTCGGGAACGGGCCCGCACCCACGCGGGTGGTGTACGCCTTGATAATGCCCAGCACGCCCGTGATGCGAGTCGGGCCGATACCCGCACCCACGCACGCGCCGCCGGCGGTCGGGTTCGAGGACGTCACGAACGGGTAGGTGCCGTGGTCCACGTCCAACATGGTGGCTTGGCCGCCCTCCATGAGGACGTGCTTGCCGGCGGAGAGGGCGTCGTTAAGCATGCGCTCCGCATCAATCACCATCGGCTCCAAGCGCTCCGCGTAACGGCCGAAGTAATCCATCGTCGCCTCGACCGAAATCGCGCGACGGTTATACATCTTGACCAGCATCTGGTTCTTCACATCGAGCGCAGACTCGATCTTCTGGCGCAGGATGGACTCGTCGAAAACGTCCTGCACGCGCAGGCCCACGCGCGCGACCTTGTCGGCGTAGGTCGGGCCGATGCCGCGACCCGTCGTGCCAATCGCGCGCTTGCCCAAGAAACGCTCCTGCACACGATCCAACTGCTGGTGATACGGCGCCACCAAATGCGCATTCGCACTGATCTTCAACCGCGACGCATTCGCACCGCGCGCCTCAAGACCGTCGATCTCCTCGAACAACGCCTCAAGGTTCACCACCACACCGTTGCCCAGAATCGGGGTAGCGTTTTCGGACAGGACGCCGGCGGGCAACAACTTCAGCTCGTACTTCTCCCCACCGACAACCACCGTGTGCCCAGCGTTATTACCGCCGTTGGGCTTAACCACGTAGTCGACCCGACCGCCGAGAATGTCAGTTGCTTTGCCTTTGCCCTCGTCGCCCCACTGGGCGCCCACGATGATGATGGCGGACATCACGCACTCCTTAAATATGGCGTATGAACGGGCATATTGTACCGTGAGCGCCATGCGGCTCATCCACTGCGCATGCGGCGCGTCCCCCGAACCCTCAATTCCGGGCGCAGAAACGTTCCAACTCCCCGTGCACCCCACCCAGCGCGACCTCAAGTTTCTCGACGCCATCGCGCGCGAAGTGCTCCCCTCAGATCCCACCCCGTCGCTTGACGAGATCCAGAAAAACCCCGCCGTCGACCACCTCGGCGCACCCACGTTTGCGCCGCAGCAACCCTCTGAGCCGTTGCGTGTTGTGGTGTCAGGCAGCGACCGCGCCCTCGGGCTCGTGCTCACCCGCCTGATGCGCGCGGATTGCATGTGGGTGGAGGTCGGGTACGTGCCCGCGGATCCGCAATCGCCCGCGGCGGTGCTCTGGGGCGCGGAGTCTGCGGATCTTGCTGCAGGCGGGCCCGTGCGGCCCATCCCCTGCATCCGCACCGACTTCGGCGAGGTCGTTGCAGGATCCGCGGAGCTCTTTACTGACGACGGCGCCACGCCCTACTACGGCGAAGTCGTCGTCGACTCGGACGTGCTGGTCCACCCCGGCGTCGAATACGGCGCACGCCTCGTGCCCACCGTCGACGCGCCCGGCATCGCCGCCGCCCCCTTCACCAGCCCACTCGTACCCACCCGCCGCTTCCTACGCCGCCAACCCGTCGCACGCCTCGACGGCAGCCGCACCCTCACCGGTCGCGCCCTGCAATCCGGTGGCAATGAGATCGCAGTGCGTATCGACGACCACCTGCGCCCCCGACCCGTCTCCCGCGTCACCTTCTACCGCCACCTGCGCGACATTCAGGCGGTTCGTTCGGCATAGTTTCAGGAATTATATTCACGCTCTGGCGGACTTCACATTTCGCGTTTTCTCTATGCGATTGGTAGCTCGCTGTTACCTAACTGACACATTGCGTTCATTTCGCTGAACGTTTTGCCACCTTTCAGATTTTCGTTTCCGCTGGCTGTTGGCGGTTTCCATGGGACTACCTGAACTTGCTGCGTTTGTCGCTCGAACACCCGTTCTACTTTTCGAGGCTCAGGTTGGGTCCGCTGCCAGAACGGTTGATCGTCGTTACGGTCGGAATCGTTCTCGCAACAACAAATCAAAAGGAGAAACAACAATGACTAACCTCAACCGCATCGAGGATCTTGCAAACGCAACCGCATACGACGTCAACGGCGACAAGGTCGGCGGCGTCAAGGACGTCTACGTCAACGACTCCACCGGCCAGCCAGACTTCGTCTCCGTTAGCCACGGCCTCTTCGGTGGCGGCGACTCCATCGTCCCACTGCGCGGCCACACGCTTCGCGACGGCGAACTGCACCTCGCATTCTCCAAGGACCGCATCGAGGACGCACCGGATCTCGACGAAAACGGCCACCTGACCACCCAGGACCAGGACGCCTTCTACCGCCACTACGGCCTGGAGACCACCGAGGACGTGACCACCTACGAGACCGGTAAGCACGCCGCTGCTGGTGCCGGTGTCGGTGCTGCTGGTGCTGCGGGTGCTGGTGCCGCGGGTGCTGGTGCTGGTGCCGGTGAGCGTGGTGTCGTCGATAATGAGCGCGCCGCTGCCGCAGACCGCACCACCGACGTCGACGGCGAACTGATCCGCTCCGAGGAGCAGCTCAACGTCTCCAAGGACCGCGTCGAATCCGGCCAGGTCAGCCTGCGTAAGTACGTCGTCGAGGAGACCGAAACCGTCGAGGTCCCGGTCGAGCGCGAGGAAGTCCGCATCGTACGCGAGCCGATCACCGACGCAGACCGCGCAAACTACGACGGCAACATCGGCGAGCAGGAAGCATCCGTCACGCTTCACGAGGACCGCGTCACCGTATCCAAGGAATCCGTCCCGGTAGAGAAGGTTTCCCTGGAGAAGGACACCGTCCGCGACACCGAGCGCGTCTCTGAAGAGGTGCGCAAGGAGCGCTTCGAGACCGACGGCATCGTCGAAGACAACAAGTAAAACCTGCATAGGGGCTTAGCCCCTGGCGTTCGCCCCTGGCTTTCGCCCCGGTTGGGAATGTTCCTAACCGGGGCTTTTTGCTGTTCGTTTTGCTGATCGTCTAGCTCGGCTAGGCTCCCTACTAGACGATCAGCATTCGGGTTCGAAGTTTTCCCAGGTGATATTGCACATGATGTTCGGTAGCGGCGAGATCGTCTAGTTGTGCCGCGAGGGAGCTAGACGTGTTATGTCCATGAACATTTTGGA
>NZ_KV821310.1:0-5548 GCF_001815635.1 Corynebacterium sp. HMSC075D04 | reverse complement strand
GCCCTGGGGTGGAACTGCTAACAACGTAATGGGCCGCGCCCGCGTCCTCTTCCTCGTTCCTTCCATCGCACTGCTCGCACAGACACTTCGCGAGTGGACTGCGCAGGCTCGCCTAGATCTGAAGAGCTTCGCGGTTTGCTCCGATAACAAGGCCAGCCGCCAGGCCGAAGACATTGCCTCGTACGATCTCGAGGTCCCTGTCTCCACTGATGGCGACGACATCGCTACTCTTTTCTCGCAAGGAAAGCGCGCCAATGGTCTGCACGTCGTCTTTTCCACCTACCAGTCCTTGCCCGCTGTTCATGATGCTCAGGCGAAAGGGCTGGACGATTTCGACCTCGTTATCTGCGACGAGGCCCACCGCACCACCGGTGTCACACTCGCCGGCGCGGATGAGTCCAACTTCGTTCGTATCCACGATGCCGACTACATCAAGGCCGCTCGTCGTCTGTACATGACGGCAACGCCAAGGCTTTTCGACGACTCCGTCAAAACCAAAGCCGAAGAACACTCGGCCGAACTGGCCTCCATGGACGACGAGGCCATCTACGGTCCGGAGTTTCATCGACTCGGATTTGGTGAAGCAGTGGATAAGGGCCTGCTCACCGACTATCGCGTCTTGGTGATGACCGTGGACGAGGACGTTGCTGCCGAAGCACTGGCTCGGCACACGCAGGAAGGCATGAACCTGACCACCGCTTCAGCGATGATTGGCGCGTGGAACGCACTCGCAAAGCGCTCCGGCAAATTGCAAGGGCACAAAGGTGGCTTCGAGGAAGATGCTGCACCGATGCAGCGCACCGTTGCATTCGCGAAGGACATCAAAACCTCGAAGCTGATCGCAGAAACCTACCCGGGGCTCATCGCAAGCCACCAACAAACGCTTCGCGAGCATGCTGCGACCAACGATGTTTCGCTTCACAACGTGGATTTGTCCGTCGCAGTACAGCACGTCGACGGCAGCATGAACGCAATGGAACGCGGCAACAAGATCGCGTGGCTCGAGGCATCCATGGAGCCGGACGAAACTCGCATCCTCACTAACGCGCGATGCCTCTCTGAGGGCGTTGACGTGCCTGGTTTGGACTCGGTGATCTTCTTCAACCCGCGCAATTCCATGGTCGACGTGGTCCAATCTGTCGGCCGTGTGATGCGTAAGTCCGAGGGCAAGGATTACGGCTACATCATCCTCCCCGTCGCAGTTCCTCCGGGGAAGTCGCCATCCGAAGCGCTGAACGACAACGTTCGCTTCAAGGTGGTCTGGCAGATTCTCAACGCACTGCGTGCGCACGACGACCGCTTCAACGCCAAGGTGAACTCAATCGGCTTGAACGGCGACAAACCTGATGAGCTCCCGATCGATGTCACTCATGTCGAAGTCGAAAAAGCAAAGGCAGAGCTCGATAAGAACGACTCCACCCCTGGTTATGAGACCTCGGAGCTCACCTCCGAGCAAGTTGCACTCTTCTCCCTAGAGAAGTGGCAGGAAGCGATCTACACCAAGCTCGTGGACAAGGTCGGCACCCGAACCTACTGGGAAGACTGGGCCGACGATGTCGCGGTAATCGCTGAAAACCAAATCACCCGTATTCACAAGCTGCTGGAACACGCGAGCCCGAAGTTGCAGCGCGAGTTCGATCGCTTCGTCGATGGCCTGCGCGGCAATCTCAACGACTCGATCTCCGAGAACGAGGCGATCAGCATGCTCTCCCAGCACCTGATTACCGCCCCGGTATTTGACGCGCTGTTCAGCGATCACGATTTCGCCGCCCATAATCCGGTCTCCCAGGTCATGCAGCGCATGGTTGACGCCCTCGACGATAGTGACCTGGATGCTGAGACTGATTCGCTTGAGAAGTTCTATGCCTCGGTGCGGGTGCGCGCCTCTGAAGTCACAAGTGCTTCCGGTAAGCAGCAGGTGATCAAGGAGCTCTACGAGCGTTTCTTCCAAAAGGCATTCAAGCGCGACGCCGAAAAACTGGGCATTGTGTACACCCCAGTCGAGATCGTGGACTTTATCCTGCGCGCTGCCAATGACGTGTCGGAGAAGCACTTCGGCCGCGGGCTTACGGACGAGAGCGTGCACATCCTGGATCCGTTTACGGGCACCGGCACCTTTATGGTTCGACTGTTGCAGTCCGGGTTGATCGACCCGAAGGACCTGGCCCGAAAGTACGCCAACGAGTTGCACGCCACTGAGATCATGCTACTGGCGTATTACGTGGCTGCGGTGAATATCGAGACGACGTTTAACGCGTTGCAGGCCGAGGCCGCGCAGCGCGAGGGCCTGCCCGAGCCGGAGTATGTGCCGTTTGAGGGCATTGCGCTTGCCGATACCTTCCAGATCCACGAGGACGGCGACATCCTGGATCTGACGGTGTTCAAGAACAACAACGAGCGCATCGTCCGGCAGAAGGAAGCACCGATCAACGTGATCGTGGGCAATCCGCCGTACTCGGTAGGTCAGACAAGCGCTAATGACAACAACGCGAACCTGAAGTACCCGACGCTGGACGCAAGGATCCGTGAAACCTACGGGGCTAAATCGACAGCTACTTCACAACGAACTCTTTACGATGCTTACTTGCGCGCGTTCCGATGGGCAACCGACCGGATTGGCAACCAGGGAGTTGTTGCATTTGTCTCTAACGGCGGTTGGGTGGACGCCAACACTGGTGATGGAGTACGGCTTTCGCTAGCCGAAGATTTTAGCGACGTGTATTTGTTCAATTTGAGGGGCAACCAGCGCACCGCTGGCGAGCAATCCCGCAAAGAGGGCGGCAAGGTGTTTGGTTCCGGTTCTCGAGCGTCCGTATCAATCTTGATCGGAATCAAGGACCCGAATAAAGCTGGGTTCGATCTGCACTACCGAGATATTGGAGACTACCTATCTGCAAAGGAAAAGCTCGCGATTGTCGATACTTCGACAATTGAGAATGTTGAATGGCAACCAGTTGTGCCGAACCAGCACGGGGACTGGCTGAATCAGCGCAGCGACGAGTTCGCCACCTGGCCGGTGATCGGCGAAAAGAAGACAAACGGTCTGAGATTTTTTGAAGCCCATTCCCTAGGACTCGGCACGAACCGCGATGCTTGGGCATACAACTATTCGTTTACTGGACTTTGTGAAAACATGCAGTTGACCATTCACCGTTACAACGAAGCTTTGAACGAATTCAGCTCTTTTGAAGGAGATGCCCAAGCTTTCTTGGAGGCTTTCCCCGAACATAGCGATGCTAGAAAGATCAAGTGGTCTTCAAGTTTGGTGCCCCAGCTCGGACGCTACAAAGAAACGAAATTTGAGCGAGACGGACTCAGAAGTTCACTTTATCGGCCGTTCAGTAAACAGCATGTCTATTTTGACCCCATGTGGAACCATCGTCAGGCGCAATTGCCAACGATGTTTCCTACGCTTCAGCACAACAACATCGGATTTGTCATCACCAGTCCCGGCGAGACTGTGTCACTCTCCGCTCTGGCGATGAATGTCCTTCCTGATCTGCACACGATCGCATCTTCCCAGTTCTTCCCCCGTTTCACCTGGGAGCCCGTGGACGCTGAAGATGGTGGGCTGTTCGGCGAAGGGGCGTCGATAAGCGAAGGCGAGTCCTCGATTTATGGGCAGGTTGGCGAGGTCGTTGCGGGTTATGTGCGCAAGGACAACATCACCGACGAGATCAAGGCGCTCTACCGCGACGCGCTGGATGCCGATGTCACTGGTGACGACATCTTCCACTTCGTTTACGGCAAGCTGCACGATCCGAACTATCGGGAGGCGTATGCGGCGGATTTGAAGAAGATGCTGCCGCACATTGAAACGCCGGGTTCGCGTGAAGAGTTCGACAAGTTGGCGCGTTCCGGCAAGGAACTGATGGACCTGCACGTCGGGTACGAGGATGTGCAGCCGTACCCGCTGGATATCGCGGTCAAGGGCGACGAGTCCGACCCGGAGACCTGGCGTGTGTTGAAGATGAAGTGGGCACGTAAGAAGGACCCAGAGACCGACAAGAACGTCAACGACGTGACCAAGTTGATTTACAACAAGCGGGTCACCATCGCGGGTATCCCGGCTGAGGCTGATGAGTACATGCTGGGGTCGCGTTCCGCGTTGGCGTGGCTGATTGATCGCTACCAGGTGAAGAAGGACAAGGCGTCTGGGATTGTCAACGACCCGAACGATTGGGCCGATGAGGTTGGCAACCCGCGCTACATCGTGGATCTGATTGGCAAGGTGACCCGGGTTGCGGTGGAGACGGTACGGATCGTGGAGGGGCTGCGAGAATAACGCCGTTCGGTTCATTGCCAGTTGAGGCTCGAGAGCGTGGCTTCATCGCGGATGATCGAAAAGCGGTGCGGTGGCCCCTCAGCCGCCAGGTTGACCTTGAACACCTCACCGAAGATCCGGGCCATAGCGGACGTGTCATCCACCTCGACCTCAACTCATCAACCGCACCCTCAAGTCTGCATGCGTCTTTAGCGTCTTTAGACGCTTTCCTGGCGTCATCACCAATCTTCAAACCGAAAGAGGAGTCAGCCATGAGAGGCGTATTCCCCACTTGAGCCATGTAGCTTTTAGGCTACACTTGGGCGTGTGGAGATCATTTCCAGCAGCTTGTTTGACGCCTGGTTAGGTGAGCTAAAAGACAAACATGCTCAGCGACGCATTTTGTATGCAATAGCCCGATGCGAAGCACACGGAAGAATGATTGGAGACATCAAACCCGTTGGCGAGAAGGTTAGCGAGATGAGATTTCATTTCGGGCCCGGCTATCGGGTGTACTACACCCGACTAGGCGCAATAACGGTTTTCCTGCTGGCCGGAGGAGATAAATCCAGCCAGGATAAAGATATTCGAACCGCTCAAAAGCTCGCACAACAGGTAAGGGAGGAACAGTCGTGAAGGAAGTAACATTTTCAGCGTTCGATGCAAGCAAATATCTCGATAGCCAAGAAGCAGTGAACGATTACCTGGCTATCGCACTCGAAGACGGCGATACGAAAACCGTTCAGGTGGTTTTGCGTGACATTGCAAGGGCACACGGCATGAGCCAGCTCGCTAAAGAGACTCAACTCAACCGTGAATCCCTCTACAAGTCACTATCAAAAGACGGTAACCCGTCCTTTGCGGCTATCACGAAAATCATGAAAGCCCTGGGACTCAAAATAACTCTCGCTACACAAAATGCCTAGATACCTACTGGAATCACATCACCAATAAACCAAACGTGCCTCTGCTCAGCCCGTCCGGCCTCTATCCGCCGATCAGTGGTGGATCGCGGAGCCTGCGACCAGGCCCGTTGAATACGATCCGGGAAACGCTCGGCGGAGGGATCAGCAACGGTGGTGCGTGTGGTCTTGCGCCGGAGTACACCCGCGATTCCAAGGATATTCATGAGGCGTTGCACCTGGTCACGGCCGATGTTCCAGCCTGCTCGGTGGGCGGCTTTCCATAGTTTTCGTCGCCCGTAGACCCGCCGATTGGCCTGCCACAGCTCAAAGAGCCGGTGCGCGGTGTTGTGTTTTGTCAAGTTGTTTTAGGCCGTTTCGG
>NZ_KV821309.1:0-1700 GCF_001815635.1 Corynebacterium sp. HMSC075D04 | reverse complement strand
CCCATTACGTTGTTAGCAGTTCCACCCCAGGGCACCGAAGATTCATAGGCCGTCCACCCGATTGGGCGGGTTATGTTTACTTCCGTTCCCTCCGTTCGCAAGAACAGTGGAACTAGTCGCTGGCTTCGGTATGGCTTATTCCTGTCCCTGTCTGAAAATGATCCGGGGGGTGATGTCGCCGAAGACAGTGACATACTCAAACTGCTAATAGGAACTTGACCCAGCCCAGGTGGTATGAGGTCTCACAGTAATGTGGATGCCAGTGCAAGTATGTCCGACCAACCCCAGCGATGAAGCATAAATAATCCAACTTCTCATTCATCGCTAGGAGGCACACACCCATGGCCTATGACTTCGTCATTGGCGTGGACGTCGGCAAATACTTCCACCACGCCTGCGTCCTCGATTTCCAAGGCAGACAAGTCCTGTCCGAACGCATCAACCAGCATGAAGGCTCACTACGCAAGCTCTTCGGCAAATTTCTCGCCGATGACGCTTCGGTTCTTGTCATTGTCGATCAACCCAACAACATCGGCCGGTTAACCGTCGCAGTCGCCCAAGACATGGGGGCCGACGTTCGCTATCTACCGGGGCTTGCGATGCGGCAGCTCTCTCGCATCCACGTCGGCAACTCCAAGACCGATGTGCGCGACGCCTACGTCATCGCCCATGCCGGTCTTAAACTTCCGGATGCCTTGCGCAGCGTCGACCGCGTTGAGGAAGTCTTTATCCAGCTGAAAGTGCTCAACGGTATTGACGAAGATCTCGCCCGGGCCTACACACGCCTGATTAACCAGATGCGATCCGCGCTCGTGGGAACCTATCCTGCATTCGAACATGTTCTGCGCGGACAGGTGATTCATCGCAAGTGGATCCTCCACCTACTTGCCAAATACGGTGGCCCCACCAAGATTCGACGCATCGGTAGAGCACGTCTGGCAGCCTTTGCGCGCAGTCACAGGGCGCGCAATCCTGAGCCTGTCATCGATGCCATGCTTGCTGCCATCCACGGGCAGACCGTGTCCATTGCCGGGGCAGAATACGCCGAACTTGGCGTAGCAATGTCCGCCAAAGATGCATTGGCCAAACTCGAGCATCGTAAAGAAATCGAGGCACAGGTACTCAAGCTCATCCAGGACATTCCTCACACCGAGATTCTTTTATCCATGCCCGGTATCGGTCCGCGTAGCGCCGCGCAGATCCTCATGACCGTTGGCGATATGTCCGACTTCCCCGATGCAGCGCACCTAGCGTCCTATGCAGGCCTATCACCGCGGACGAATCAGTCGGGAACGTCCATCATGTCGAATTCGCCCAACCGGGCTGGCAACAAAAAATTAAAGAACGCCCTATGGCAATCGTCTTTTGCATCGATCAGATTCCACGAGCGTTCCCGACAATTCTATGAACGAAAACGCAAAGAAGGCAAAAGACACAACGCCGCAGTTGTCGCACTCGCACGCCGACGCCTAAACGTTCTCTTCGCCATGATGCGTAGCGGCGAGCTCTACCGAGACATCTCCACAGTCCAAGAGGTCACAGCAGCTTAGAACCAACAGCTCCCATCCAAGCCGATTGAGCAGCAAGCCCAATCGGCTCCTCGAGATGCCCGAAAACAACATTCACACGGCGAAGCAGAAGCCCTTCATACCCCCAACAACCTCACCCACGGAGTTGACAACCTATATAGGAACCCCCCC
>NZ_KV821308.1:0-1717 GCF_001815635.1 Corynebacterium sp. HMSC075D04 | reverse complement strand
GCAAATGCCTAGGAACAAAACTCGGGGCACTTCAGTTCGGGGTTTTTTAGGCGGTTAGCTGGTGATGTTCGCCATGTTCACCTCCAGTTTGGTGCATGAGGTGTTTGGTGTGCTCGAGTGCGGATAGTGACATGTAGCGTTTTTGCTGGATCCAATCGTCGTGCTGCTCGGCAAGCACCGCGCCGACAAGCCGGATGATGGATTCACGGTTCGGGAAGATGCCCACAACGTCGGTGCGCCGGCGGATCTCCCGGTTTAACCGTTCGGTGGGGTTGTTGGACCAGACTTTCTTCCAGACTGGTTTCGGTGCTGCGGTAAACGCCAACACGTCATCGAGCGACTCTTCTAGATAGGCCGCAACCTGCGGGAACTTTGGTTCTAACAGGTCGACGACTTCGCGGGCTTGTCGCCTGTCAGATGCGGGTTTTTGGTACCGGTGTTCCGGAGACCCGGTACTGCTGTGTTCCGGGTAGTTGGTACCGGGGCCGGGCCGACGGAGTCGGCCCGGCTGTTTGTCTTATTCGTCCGGTTCTATTGGGGCGGTGGCCTTGCGCATGTCGAAGTCTCCGATGCGGATTCGGTGGCCGTTGTTGAGGCGGCTAACGAGTGAATCGGCTCCGACTCTGTCGGGGAGGGCTTCGACCCAATAGGCGGCGGCCGATTGGGAGGAGATCAGTGTTGGGAGCCGACCGTCGCGGTCGAATATGATCTTGCTCAGGTCTTCTTGCCCGCGCTGGTTGATGCTCATGGTCATAAAATCGTCGATGATAAGGACATCGACATTGATCAGTTTCCGCATCTTATCGAGGTAGTTTTGGTCAGTCGGTGAGAAGACCGCCAACATGTCTACGAGTTGGTCTAGCCGGTAGTAGGCCACGGAGTATCCGGCTTGACATGCGGCGACGCCGATGGCGCAGACTATGTATGTTTTCCCTGTTCCGGTCGGTGCGAGGATGTGAATGTTGGTCGGGTTTTCCCGCCAGTTCGTCGCCGCGATTCGTTTCAGTTGGCGCATGTTGATGCCGCGTTGTTCTGCCCGGGTGACTTCAGCAAGGCTCGCATCCGGGTATCGGAATTGTGCCTGGGTGATGGCTTTGGCGATGTTGCGTTGTTGCCGCTGTGTGTAGGCCTCTTCGACTGCTGCGAGGAAGATGTCCTCTGGTAGCGCATCCGCGTAGGCCTCGTCGTTGACAATCTCGTAGAAGACATCAGCGAAGGTCGATACGCGAAGCTTTCGCATTTTTGCCCGTACTGTTTCGTCGTCGATGTTGCTCATGGTTAACACTCCTTCTAGTTTTCGTAGTGGTCAGCAGGCCGGATGAAGACGGCATCAGCTGCGTCGCTGGTAAGCGGGGTGCTTGGGCGTTGTTGGTTCTTCGTCGCGGGCTGTGTCCTTCGCCCTGGTGCAGCAGGGTGCTGCTGAGCGTGCGCAATGTCAGTCTGGATGCGCTTGATCACAGCCATAGTTGGAGCCAGCTTCTTTTCTAAGACCTGCTGGCACGCCGGCTCGAGGGTGGCTTTGCTGTGCTTTTTGCCCAGGTTGGCCAGCACGTTGCGAGCTTGAAGAAGTCCGCGGGGGACGGCGGCACTATTACGATCGAGGATCATCGCTATGACTGCGTGCGTTGCAGAACCGAACGACGAGGCCCAAGCCAAGAGTTCGTCGCGGGTGAGTGCTTTGTGCCTGTGTCTGATCTGATGTAGGTGGTCCAGTTCG
>NZ_KV821307.1:0-6568 GCF_001815635.1 Corynebacterium sp. HMSC075D04 | reverse complement strand
GGACTCCATGTCCAAAATGTTCATGGACATAACAGAGACCGTCTAGCGGCACCCGAAGGGGAGCTAGACGATCTCGTAGCCGGTGACCGGGCCCTCCGTGTTCGGCTGCCAACCGAGTGCTGGGGCGACGTGGGTGGCAAAGTTCTCCAGGATCTTTACGTTTACGTCCACGCCCATGCCGGTCGGGATGGTGAGCAGAAGGGTGTCGGCGGCCATGACGGCAGGGTCGGCCTTGAGCTGCTCGATGAGCTTGTCCGGCTCGGCGGCGTAGGTGCGGCCGAAGGTGGAGGCGCCGACCTCGGGGAGCATGCCTACCTGGTCGGAGCCGGAGGCTTGCATGCTGAAGCGTGCCATGTCGGTGCCGTCGACGATGGGGAAGATGGACCGGGACACGGATACGCGCGGGGTCCAGTCGTGGCCGGCTTCCTTCCAGGCTGCGCGGTAGCGGTTGATTTGGTCGACTTGGATCTCGCCAAGTGTCTGCGCGGTGGTCTCGGAGACCAGGGTGGAGGACATGAGGTTCAGGCCGTCGCGGGCGGCCTGCTCGGCAGAGGCGTGGGTGCCGGAGCCGTAGAAGATGTGCTTGCGCAGTTCGGGTGCCATGGGGAAGACCGGCAGGGCGGAGCCGGGCTGGAACATGTTGGGGTACTGGCGCTCGAGGGGCGCGGCGGTGGCGAAGCCGTGGCCGTCGACGGCGGCCATGAAGGTTTCGAGGTGGTTGCGGGCGACGTCGGCACCGTTCGGCGCTTCGCCCTTGTAGCCGAATGCTTCCCAGCCGCGCTCGGCGACCTCGGGGGCGCCGCGGGATACGCCAAGGGCGACGCGGCCGCCGGAGAGTTGATAGAGGGAGGCGGCTTCTTCGGCGAGGTAGAGCGGGTTTTCGTAGCGCATGTCGATCACGCCGGTGCCAACTTCGATGCGCTCGGTGGAGGCTGCAACTGCACCGAGCAGCGGCATCGGGGCGGAGGCTTGCGGGACGAAGTGGTGGACGCGGAAGGATGCGTTGTTGACGCCGATCTCGTCGGCAGCTTTGGTGATCTCGAGGTGGATTCTCGCTACCTTTTCTGCCGAGGGGCCGCGCTGGCCGCCGAAGGCGTAGTGCCCGAAGCTCAAGAAACCGAATGCTTTCATGGGGTCCTCCAGATCAGTTATGTGACATATCAACAAATATCATAGCCTGTGCCGAGCAGCGCAACCGAAAAACGGCCTCAACGTTGTATTGGAGGAGCTTAAAAGGTTTATTAAATCCCTTGGTGCGACCACAGCCCGGCGCTACGGTCGTGCGCATGATTTCAAAGACTGCGAAGACGTTGTCCGCTGCAACCGCCCTAGCCGCCCTCGCCGGCGGCTTCATTGGTGCCGGCACCGCGCACGCACAGGTAGCGCAGCTCTCGTCGGCCAACCCGAACCTGGACCAGTTGGTGCAGAAGGGTTGGGACACCTACACCGGCGCCGTGCTGGGCAATAAGGGAGGCATGTTGCTGAAGGATCTGCCGAAGGACGCCAAGCCACTGGCAGCAAAGGATGCAAAGGAAGCTCTCGCACAGCCGCTGCAGGCGAAGGAAGATGCCGCGATCACCCTGACGTTCACTCCGCAGGGCCGGCTCAATTACGACGACGGCTGCAACGTCGGCAACGCGACCTACAAGGTCAACGCCCGCGGTGGGGTGAAGGTGGGCACGTTCGCTGAGACCCAGCGTCTTTGCGACCCAACCCGCATGAACAAGTCCGATGAACTGAAGTCGATCCTGCGAGCGGGTCCCGCTGTGTACAAACTTAACGACGACACCATCGCCCTTGGCGCCCAAGGCAAGATGATTGAGTTTCTTGGAGTTGCATAGGCATCCCATGAAACCCCTTGAACCCGCGAATCCGGCCGCTACCGTGTGGGGCATGGGTATCAAGACTCAGAAAACATTGTCCATTGCAACCGCGCTCGCGGCCCTGGCCGGCGGCACCCTTGGTGTCGGCACGGCTGGCGCGCAGGAGCGCTCGAGCAGTATTGACCAGTTTGTCCAGATGAGTTCCTCCCTGTTTTCTAACCCGGCGGGGCAGCAGCCCGCTGGCACTGGGCTGATGGTTCCGCTTGCGGAAGGCGCGACGCAGTTGCCTAACGACCAGGTCCAGCCCGCGCTGGACACCACCTTGCGTGCCAAGAACAATGACAAGGTCACCGTTGATTTCCGCCCGGACGGCACGCTGACCTACAACGATGGCTGCAACGCGGGTAACTCCACCTACCAGGTGGATACGACCGGCAGGTTGCGCGTCGGTGACCTCAACGAGACTCGCATGGCGTGCCCTCCGGGTGCGGAGGTTGCCGCGAATGATCTAAAGACGATCCTGCGCGCCGGCCCGGCGGTGTTCCAGGTCGATCCGTCCACGCTTGCGCTGGCCGCACAGGGGCAATCGGTTGAGTTTGTGAAGTTGCCGGTGCGCGTCGTCGATTAGCAATCGCGAAAGACAGCAAAGCTCCAGGTCGCCCTGGGGCTTTTTGCTTTGCGACGACCCCACCTCGGTCATTTACAACACAGTTTTGTAGTCTAAATGGGTGGAAGCCGGGGGTGCCGGTTGACTTTAAGTATGGGTCCCCTAAACTGGCGCAGGTAACCCTTACCTAAGTCTGGAAGGACGACAATGATCCGTTTCCCGCGCACCGCACTGATCGCCCTCGCAGCCGCAGGCTCGCTAACGCTCGGCGCATGCTCCAACGCAGAGCAGGCCGCTGAGACCACCACCTCTGCAGCAGCCACCTCCGAGGCTGCCTCCTCCTCCGCCACCACCGACGGTGACACCGTCAAGGTGACCGACAACTACGGCGAGAAGGAAGTGCCGGCAAACCCGCAGCGCGTCGTCGCTCTGGACAACCGCACCTTCGAGCTCCTGGACTCCTGGGGTGTTAAGCCGGTCGCAGCGCCGCGCGACCTCGTCCCGAACACGATTCCGGGAATTGCGGACAACGAGGACATCGTCAACATCGGCAACCACAAGGAGCCGAACCTCGAGGCCATCGTGGCAGCTGACCCGGACGTGATTGTCTCCGGTCAGCGCTTCCGTAAGTACGACGAGGAAATTGAGAAGCTGGTCCCGAACGCCGTGCTCGTTGAGTTCGAGCCGCGTGACGACGAGCCGTTTGACCGCGAGCTCATCCGCCAGACCTTGGCACTTGGCGACATCTTTGGCAAGCAGGCCGAGGCTGAGCAGACCGTCAAGGAGTTCACCGAGGCTGTCCAGCGCACCCGCGACGCGTACAACCCGGATCAGACCGTCATGGGTGTGAACGTTTCTGGTGGCGAGATCGGCTACGTCGCACCGGGCATCGGTCGCGTGTGGGGCCCGCTGTTCGACCTGATCGGCTTCACTCCGGCGCTTCAGGTGGAGAACGCCTCTAACGACCACAAGGGTGATGACATCTCCGTCGAGGCAATCGCTGACGCGAACCCGTTCTGGATCTTCGCTCTCGACCGCGATGCAGCGATCAAGTCCGCCAAGGATTCCCCGGAGGCTCTGTCCGTGATCAACGACTCCGCTGCGCTGCAGAACGTCACCGCGGTGAAGGAAAACCACGTCTACGTGGCGCCGAAGGACACCTACACCAACGAGTCCATCCTCACCTACACCGAGATCCTGAATGATCTGGCAGACAAGTTCGAGGCTGCGAAGTAATTCCCTGAATGACACATCCAACTGCGACCACCACCCGCCCCAAGCTTCTCGATTGGAAGCTTGGGGTGGGTGTTGTCATTGTCGTTTTACTGCTGCTGACCTCGCTTGCGGTGGGGCAGTACGACATTTTGAATAGCGATGACGGCTGGGCCATGTTCCGTACCACCCGCGTCCCGCGCACCATCGCGTTGGTGTTGGCCGGCGCGGCGATGGCGATGAGTGGGTTGATCATGCAGATGCTCACCCAGAACCGTTTCGTCGAGCCGACCACCACCGGCACCACAGAATGGGCCGGTCTGGGCCTGCTCGCGTCGTTCGTGTTCTTTCCCAACGGCACGATCATGACGCGCATGCTGCTCGCCGTCGGCTTCGCATTCGTGGGCACGATGGTGTTTTTCGCCTTTCTGCGCAAGGTCACGCTGCGCTCCAGCCTGATCGTGCCGATCGTCGGCATCATGCTCGGCGCCGTGGTCAGCGCAGTCTCCACCTACTGGGCGCTGCAGACCGACCTGTTGCAATCGCTCGGTGTGTGGTTTGCGGGCTCGTTCACCAGCGTGATCGCCGGCCAGTACGAGGTGCTGTGGATCGTGCTGTTTGTGGTCATCGCTGTGTTCTTCTACGCCGACCGGCTCACCGTGGCCGGCCTCGGCCAGGACGTGGCCACCAACGTTGGCCTGAACTACAACCGGATCGTGCTCGTCGGCACCAGCTTGGTCGCGGTGGCCGCCGGCGTGGTCACGGTCGTCGTGGGCAATCTGCCATTCTTGGGCCTGATTGTGCCGAACATTGTGAGCATGATGCGTGGCGACGACCTCCGCTCCAACCTTCCATGGGTCTGCCTCACCGGCATTGGAGTGGTAACGGTGTGCGACCTCATCGGCCGTACCATCATCGCCCCATTCGAAATGCCCGTGTCCGTCATCCTCGGCGTCATCGGCGCTGCGGTGTTTATCACCATGATTGTGAGGCGGAGCCGGAATGCGTGAGATCGGGGCGTTCCAGTCGTCGAAAAGCAAAAAGCGCTACTGGATTATTATCGGCGCGCTTGCGGTGGCCGCACTGTTATTTACCGCGGGGCTGCTCGCGTACGGCAACCCGATGGAGTTCGGATCCACCGGTTATTGGCTGATCGCGCAACGTCGCATGAACGCGGTGATCGCGATGGCAATCGTGGCTGTATGCCAATCGACAGCGACCGTGGCGTTTCAAACGGTGACAAACAACCGAATTCTCACCCCGTCGATCATGGGGTTCGAATCGCTCTACGTCGCCATTCACACCTCAACTGTGTATTTCCTCGGCGCAGCCGGGCTGATCAACGCGCACACCTTGCAGATGTTTGTCATCCAGCTTGTGCTCATGATCGGGCTCAGCCTGGTGCTCTACACATGGCTGCTCGCCGGCAACAACCCCGACATGCACGCCATGCTGCTGGTCGGCATTGTGCTCGGCGGGGGACTGGGTGCAGTATCTACGTTTATGCAGCGCATGCTCACACCCAGCGAGTTCGACGTGCTCACCGCGCGCCTGTTTGGTTCCGTGAACAACGCCGACCCGGAGTACTACCCGTTGGCAATCCCGCTGGTCATCGTGGCGGCGGGACTACTGATCTTCAACTCGCGCGCGCTCAACGTCCTGTCTCTGGGGCGCGACGTATCCATGAATCTAGGCGTGGACCACAAAAAGCACGCGATTTACACGCTCGTGCTGGTGGCCATCCTCATAGCGGTATCGACCGCGCTGGTCGGCCCGATGACCTTCCTCGGCTTCCTCGTGGCCACACTCGCGTACCAAGCCGCGGATACCTACGACCACCGCTACGTCTTCCCCATGGCGATACTGCTCGGATACTGCATCCTGTCGGGTGCGTACTTTGTGATGAACCACATCTTCTACGCGCAAGGCGTGGTCTCCATCATCATCGAACTGGTCGGTGGCCTGACCTTCCTAATCGTTGTTTTGAGAAAGGGACGCCTGTGATTCAACTCAAAGAAGTCCGCAAGGCATACAGCAGCAGTGTTGACATCGGACCGGTCACCCTGGACATCCCCGAAGGCGGCATCACCGCCCTCGTCGGCCCGAACGGTGCAGGTAAATCGACCCTGCTGACGATGATCGGCAGGCTCCTTGACCTTGACTCCGGCCAAATCGAAGTCGCCGGCATGGATGTCACCTCGACGCGCTCGAAGGACCTGGCCAAAGTCGTGTCCATCCTGCGCCAGGAAAACCACTTTGTAACCCGTCTGACCGTGCGCCAACTCGTCGGCTTCGGCCGCTTCCCGTACTCGGGCGGGCGCCTGACCCCCGAAGATGAGGAGATCGTCTCGCGCTACATCGACTTCCTCGGCCTGCGCGAACTGGAGAATCGCTTCCTCGACCAGCTCTCCGGTGGTCAGCGTCAGCGCGCCTACGTTGCGATGGTGCTTAGCCAGGAAACGAACTATGTGCTTCTCGACGAGCCCTTGAACAACCTCGACATCTCCCACTCCGTAGAGATGATGAAGCACCTGCACTCCGCATCCCGCGAGTTTGGCCGAACCATCGTGATCGTTCTGCACGACATCAACTTCGCCGCACGCTACGCGGACTACATCTGCGCAGTAAAGGACGGGGAAGTTGCCGCCTTTGGTGCGGTTGACGAGATCATGCGCGACAGTCTGCTGAGCTCCATCTTCAATACTCCGGTGGAGGTTATTGAAGGCCCGCATGGACCTATTGCGTGTTATCACTAAAACCTACGCTGTACTGCGGATTTGTGTTGTTTGTGAGTTCGTGGTTATATCTTCATCCGTTGCTTCGAGCGGCCTTGAGGGGCTGGCGAGAGGGAACGAGTTGATTTCATGAGGTTGCTGTGCAAGGTAAACGGTTGTTGAACTTGGGTTTGACTTTGGTTTACGTTGTG
>NZ_KV821306.1:0-820 GCF_001815635.1 Corynebacterium sp. HMSC075D04 | reverse complement strand
TGTGTTTTGTCAAGTTGTTTTAGGCCGTTTCGGCTCGAATTTTTAGGCCAGTTCGGCACGGTTTTGGGCCGTTTGAGCGTTGCTGGGGTTTTGAGGGTTATTTCATGAGGGCGTTTGCCATGCGGTAAGACTGGCCGGTGAAGGTAATCATGCGTCCGTGGTGGACGATGCGGTCGATGGCTGCCGCTGCCATGTCATCGTTGCCGAAGACTTGGCCCCATTGGGAAAACGCGAGGTTGGTGGTGATGATCAGGCTGCGTTGTTCGTAGGCGTCGGCGATGGCTTGGAAAAGTAACCGTGCACCGTCAGTGTCGATGGGGATGTAGCCGAGTTCGTCGATGACGAGGAGCTTGTTTTTGCCGAGTGCTGCGAGTTCTTTGTCGAGTCTTCCTGCCTGTTTAGCGTTGCGTAAGTGGTCGACTAGGCCGGCGGCGGTGAAAAACCTTGCTGGGATGCCTGCAAGGCATGTTTGGGTGGCTAGCGCGATGGCGAGATGTGTTTTCCCGGTGCCGACGTCACCGTAGAAGACGAGGTCTTCACATCCGTTGAGAAACTCAAGCGTGGTGAGGTGTTCGCGGGTGATGTCCGTGGGCAGGGTCACTGGTGACCAGTCGTAGCCGTCGAGGGTTTTGCGTACTGGCACACGCGCACGGTGCATGAGGCGGCGGGCTCTGGATGCTGCTCTGGAAGAAAGTTCAGCTTCGAACAATTCGATGAGGATGTCGCACTGGCGTGGGGTGGCGTGTTCAACGCATTGGCGTAACACAGCGGTGGTCAAATAGAGCTGGCGGCCGAGTGTGACAACTTGGTTTTTGGTGGT
>NZ_KV821305.1:0-3331 GCF_001815635.1 Corynebacterium sp. HMSC075D04 | reverse complement strand
TGTGTTTGGTTTGTTGAAAAACCGGGTGTTGGTTTGTTTGGTGTATTAGTACCGGTCGCCTCCACACATTGCTGTGCTTCCAGTTCCGGCCTATCAACCCAGTCGTCTTCTGGGAACCTCAAATGAAACCTCATCTTAAAACAGGCTTCCCGCTTAGATGCTTTCAGCGGTTATCCCTTCCGTACGTAGCCAACCAGCTGTGCTCCTGGCGGAACAACTGGCACACCAGAGGTACGTCCGTCCCGGTCCTCTCGTACTAGGGACAGCCTTCTTCAAGTTTCAACGCGCGCGGCGGATAGAGACCGAACTGTCTCACGACGTTCTGAACCCAGCTCGCGTGCCGCTTTAATGGGCGAACAGCCCAACCCTTGGGACCTACTCCAGCCCCAGGATGCGACGAGCCGACATCGAGGTGCCAAACCATCCCGTCGATATGGACTCTTGGGGAAGATCAGCCTGTTATCCCCGGGGTACCTTTTATCCGTTGAGCGACACCACATCCACAAGTAGGTGCCGGATCACTAGTCCCGACTTTCGTCCCTGCTCGACTTGTAAGTCTCGCAGTCAAGCTCCCTTGTGCACTTACACTCTAAACACCTGATTGCCAACCAGGCTGAGGGAACCTTTGGGCGCCTCCGTTACATTTTGGGAGGCAACCGCCCCAGTTAAACTACCCACCAGGCACTGTCCCCAACCCAGATCATGGGCCAAGGTTAGATATCCACTACGGTCAGAGTGGTATTTCAACAACGACTCCACAACCACTGGCGTGGCCGCTTCAACGTCTCCCACCTATCCTACACAAACCGCACCGAATGCCAATACCAAGCTATAGTGAAGGTCCCGGGGTCTTTTCGTCCTGCCGCGCGTAACGAGCATCTTTACTCGTAGTGCAATTTCACCGGGTCTGTGGTTGAGACAGCAGGGGAGTCGTTACGCCATTCGTGCAGGTCGGAACTTACCCGACAAGGAATTTCGCTACCTTAGGATGGTTATAGTTACCACCGCCGTTTACTGGGGCTTAAATTCTCCGCTTCGGACAAAAAGTCCTAACAGGTCCTCTTAACCTTCCAGCACCGGGCAGGCGTCAGTCCGTATACATCAACTTCATCGTCTTCGCACGGACCTGTGTTTTTGATAAACAGTCGCTCCCCTCTATTCTCTGCGACCCACGCCAGCAACCACGATCGCATAGATCGGGCACCAGTTTGGGTCCCCCTTCTCCCGAAGTTACGGGGGTAATTTGCCGAGTTCCTTAACCACAGTTCTCCCGACCGCCTGAGTATTCTCTACTTGACTACCTGTGTCGGTTTCGGGTACGGGCCGTATACACACATCGCTAGAGGCTTTTCTCGGCAGTAGAGGATCACCAACATCACCCATATATGGGCTACGCATCACGCCTCACACTATTGACAGCCGCATTTGACATGCTGTCGTGCCACACGCTTGCACCGCAATCCAATAAGCGGCTTGGCTACCTTGCTGCGTCACCCCATCACTGACCTACAACGGATCAGGCCCCACGCATCACCACCAACCACACATCAAAGATGTGCATGTTGGTAGATCTGGGTGGTTAGTATCACCGCTTCGATACTGGGCGCGTATATACGGGTACGGGAATATCAACCCGTTGACCATCGACTACGCCTGTCGGCCTCGCCTTAGGACCCGACTCACCCTGGGAAGACGAACTTGACCCAGGAACCCTTAGTCATTCGGCGGATACGATTCTCACGTATCATTCGTTACTCATGCCTGCATTCTCACTCGCGTGTAGTCCACCGCTTCTTCCGATACGGCTTCACCCCACACACGACGCTCCCCTACCCATAGTAAAAACTATGCCGCGGCTTCGGCGGTGTGCTTGAGCCCCACTACATTGTCGGCGCAGAACCACTCGACCAGTGAGCTATTACGCACTCTTTCAAGGATGGCTGCTTCTAAGCCAACCTCCTGGCTGTCTTCGCGATCCCACATCCTTTTCCACTTAGCACACCCTTAGGGGCCTTAACCGGCGATCTGGGCTGTTTCCCTCTCGACTATGAAGCTTATCCCCCACAGTCTCACTGCAATGCTCAAACTTCACCGGCATTCGGAGTTTGGCTGACGTCACTAAGATGATAGTCCCGCTCGGCCATCCAGTAGCTCTACCTCCGGTAAGCACACATCACGCTGCACCTAAATGCATTTCGGGGAGAACCAGCTATCACGGAGTTTGATTGGCCTTTCACCCCTACCCACAGCTCATCCCCTCAGTTTTCAACCTAAGTGGGTTCGCGCCTCCACAACCTCTTACAGCTGCTTCACACTGGCCATGGGTAGATCACCCCGCTTCGGGTCCAGGACATGCCACTTGACACCCTCTTAGGATTCGCTTTCGCTACGACTACCCCACATAACGGGTTAACCTCGCGACATGCCGCTGACTCGCAGGCTCATTCTTCAAAAGGCACGCCATCACACACAAACGGTGCTCTGACGGATTGTAAGCGCATGGTTTCAGGAACTCTTTCACTCCCCTCCCGGGGTACTTTTCACCATTCCCTCACGGTACTATTCACTATCGGTCACACTGGGTATTTAGGCTTACCGGGTGGTCCCGGCAGATTCACAGCAGATTTCACGAGCCCGCTGCTACTCGGGGAAAACATGATCAGACAACATATGCAACGCCTTCACGTACGGGGCTAATCACCCGCTCCGGCACGCCATCCCAGACGTTTCCGCTAACGCACACACACCATCTTGCGGTCAGGTAGCCCGCAACGATCACACCCCACAACACCGCACACGCAACCCCTACCCAGGTATCACACGCACACGGTTTAGCCTCATCCGCTATCGCTCGCCACTACACACGGAATCACAAATTGTTTTCTTCTCCTGTGGGTACTGAGATGTTTCACTTCCCCACGTCACCTCCACACAGGCTATGCATTCACCTGCAGGTAACACCACACAACTGGTGTTGGGTTTCCCCATTCGGACATCCTCGGATCAACGCACTGTTGGCAACTCCCCGAGGCTTAACGCAGCCTCACACGTCCTTCATCGGCCCAGCATGCCAAGGCATCCACCATACGCCCGTAACACAAAACAACAATTACGGTCGCTACAAAAACTGCAGACAACTCAACAAACAAAAATTACACAAAAAGAACAAGATGCTCGCGTCCACTATACAGTTCTCACACAACACACACCCCACACCGGCCAACCACCACAACAGATGATCAACCAACAATGGAATGCCACAACAAGGAACACACAATGTTGCCCCAGACACCCAACAGCATGCCAACACACCATCAATTTCATTGCTGCA
>NZ_KV821304.1:25994-29894 GCF_001815635.1 Corynebacterium sp. HMSC075D04 | reverse complement strand
ACCCCGTCAAATATGTCGTGACTTCGGACACTGCCCCCGCTACCAACTTCCAAGCCCCTACCAGGAGAAACACTGGTAGGGGCTTTAGTTATTTCTCTTAAGGCGCACGTCCTGGGACTCAAATCGGGACTTTAGCGATGGCATTTTGTCACTTAAGCCGGTTTGGAAGTGATGGGGTTAAGTGACAATTTTCGATTTTGTGACCTTGGATGACTGTGTCGTTTTGAGGAGTCGTCTGCACGGATTTCAGAAGTCCTCTGTACTATCGCCATCCACTCCGGAGAGGCCGCGGGCGTTCGTCCACTTCATCTGGAACGCGATTCGACAGAGCGCATTCAATACGATGGTCTTTTTCTCCCTGCGAAGGATGGGGGCAGTTTAGGGTACCAGGGTGTTGACCAGATCGAGGAATTCCTCAGCGTAGGCAATTTGCTTGCGTAGCTTTTCGTAGCGGGTGCGCGTCTCCTCACGAATGTCGGCAAGGGTGGCCTTGGCATTACTCCGTGCCTGCTGTGCGGTATCACTGTCCTGCCCGCCATCTGAACTATGAAGAATCTCCGCAGCTTCCAGGAATTCCCGCATCTGATCCAGAGTAAACCCCAGCGGTTTCATCCGTCGCACCAGCAAAACACGACGTACATCAGCCTCACTATAAAGCCTGAACCCACCAGGGCTACGCCCCGATGGGGTAATCAGGCCGACGTTGTCATAATAACGCAAGGTGGGAATCGACAACCCCGTCTGGTCAACGACCTCGCCGATCTTGAAATTACTGTTTTGCATTGCCTGTTCTCCTTCACGGTGATGTTGCCCACGGGTTCCTGTGCCTGGGTTGGCGGTTGAGTAAAACTCCCGCTACCATGACCACCATCACCAAACCTAAAGTTACTAGAGGGTTGGATTCCTTTCGGGCGTTCGCCCAGTTACCTATCCCCTCAAAGATTGGACATCTATGACTGAAACTAGCACGGCGGCCCCCGCCCCCTCCTGAGTCCAGACGGCGCTGATGCCCCTACCGGGATCATCGCATCCTTCCGTTACGCATTTTCTTCCCCCGCCCGTATCCGTATAGAGATTCTGGCCGGACTGGCGGTATCCCTGGCGCTGATCCCTGAGGCCATTGCCTTTTCCATCCTTGCCGGTGTTGACCCAGCCATGGGTCTGTTTTCCTCGGTAGTCATGGCCATTGCGATCGCCTTTACCGGTGGCCGCCCGGCAATGACCACCGGCGCCACCGGGGCTATTGCCCTAGTCATTGCTCCTGTGGCGCGTGGTTACGGGATGGATTATTTCATCGCCACCGTCCTGTTGGGCGGTGTCCTACAAATCGTGCTCGGCGCCCTCGGTGTGGCGAAACTTCAGCGTTTTATCCCCCGATCGGTGATGCTGGGTTTCGTCAATGCACTGGGCATTATGATTTTCACCGCCCAACTCGAACACCTCATTGATGTGCCTTGGATAGTCTACCCACTCGTCGGCTTGGGTGTGGTGATCATGATTTTCTTCCCCAAGCTCACCAGTGTGATCCCCGCCCCGCTGGTCACGATTATCGTGCTCACCGGTTTGGTCATTGCCGCCGGTTTGACTGTCCCGACGGTCTCGGACATGGGCAAGATGCCGGAGACCTTACCGTCCCTGTTTATTCCGAACGTGCCGTGGACGTTGGAGACCCTGCAGATCATCGCGCCTTATGCCCTGGCCATGGCCGTGGTCGGTCTCATGGAATCGTTGATGACCGCCAAGCTCGTCGATGACATCACCGACACTCATTCCGATAAAACTCGTGAATCCTGGGGACAGGGGGTGGCTAATATTGCCTCCGGTTTCTTCGGCGGCATGGGTGGCTGCGCGATGATCGGTCAAACCATGATCAACGTCCGCGAATCCGGGGCACGTACCCGCCTATCCACCCTGTTAGCCGGTGTGTTCCTGCTGGTCCTGGTCCTGGCACTGGGCGACATCGTTGGCATGATCCCGATGGCTGCCCTGGTGGCAATCATGATCATGGTCTCGGTCGGCACCATCGACTGGCACTCGGTGCATCCACGCACCCTTAAACTCATGCCGGTCTCTGAGACCATTGTTATGGCCGTGACGATTATTGCCACCCTAGCCACCAGCAACCTGGCCATTGGTGTGGTGTTGGGTGTGGTCACCGCGATGATCATGTTCGCCCGTCGGATGGCACATATCGCTTCCATTGAAAAGGTCTCCGAGATCGACGGCGACGGCGATGGCGAGATTGATACTCGTACCTACCGGGTGCATGGCCAGTTGTTTTGGGCATCAAGCAATGACCTGGTTTATCGCTTTGATTACACCGATTCTGCCCGTCATATCACTATTGATCTCACTGAGGCGGAGATCTGGGATGCCTCCACGGTCGCGACCTTTGACGCGATTACGCAGAAGTTCCAGGACAGAGGCAAAACCGTGTCCATTATCGGGCTCGACGGTCCCAGTCAGGACCGGCTGAACCGCCTGTCTGGCCGGCTTGGCACCGGCCACTAACATCCCCCGACTCGAGCACATCGACTTGGCGCCCCAACTTATAACCGGGGCGCCAGTTTATTGGTGCTGTTGCAAAGTTGGGGCATAGGAAGAGCATAAAAGAAGCGTAGCGGTTAACCGCTACGCTGTGTTGTGGGGATTTTTACTTTTTACGGTGCACGTGTTCTAGTTAGTGGTTCGTTTCTTTCCTCGGGTGATTGCGACGGTATTCCTCGACTAAGTGAGCAATACCCGGCGCAGCCTGGGACAACATCCAGGTCATAAGCGCTATAAGAACCCCTATGACGATAAGTGTTAACGCCAACCAGCCCAGTGTTGGGCCGATGCCGTTGGCCTCCTGGACGTGACCCCACAAGGCAGACACGCCGTCGGGTATGCCGAGCATACTTAGCAGCCCGTTCCCCAAGGCTCCGACAGCAACGAGTGCGATAGCAACGAAGAGAACACTGGCTGCAATCCACGAGGCAGACATGCAGGCCTTAATAAAGTTCGTGTTCGACTTTTCCATATCGTCGTTATACTGCTTGCGTTCTGCGCGTATCTCCTCCAGCAGCTTTTCGTTGGACTCCTTCTCCTGGAGCAGAGCGCTGTGAGCCTTCTTAGAGGCTTCTGCTGCCTCGTGCAGGCTCTTAGGCTCTTTCGACATTGCCTCAGATACAGCTACTTCTACCAGCGGTTCCAGGCTAGAAGTCAGGCTCGAAGTCATCTGAGCGTTCAGGCTCTGGCTGCGACCCGGACCACATCTACTCAGACACCATCTCCGGCACCAACTGGCAACGGCCTGGTCTTGATGACGCGCTGGCGTACATGCGCCCCGACGACACGCTCGTTGTCACGCGCTTGGACAGGCTCGGCCGCAGCCTCGCGGACACCGTGAACACCATCGCTGACCTCGCCGAGCGTGACATCAACGTCAAGGTGTTGGAGCCAGCGCTGGACACGTCGAAGCCCACCGACAAGGTGGTTATCAACGTCATGGCAAGTCTTGCCGAGTGGGAGCGTGACCTGCTTGTCCAGCGCACCCGTGAGGGCGTGGCGCACGCCCGCGCACAGGGCAGGGTCGCCGGCCCCAAGCCGAAGCTCAGCGCTGAGCAGGCGCAGATGGCCAAGGAGCTTATCGACGGCGGCAAGTCCGTCAGCGCTGTAGCGCGCACCTTTAACGTCTCGCGGCCGACGATCTATCGCGCTCTCAAGCGCATCGAAGCCGACGCTTAAGCACAGGCTGCGTCGCTAGCGCTCGCACCCGGCGAGAAGGCATCAGGCTGCGCTAGCGACGCTCGGCACACATGAGTGCTGCACTGCTGGGATACGCCTGCGACCGGCAGAGCCGGGCCGAATACGGGATTGACCACATACACCCCGTATTCGTGCAAAGGAGCACTGCCATGT
>NZ_KV821304.1:24558-25894 GCF_001815635.1 Corynebacterium sp. HMSC075D04 | reverse complement strand
AGGGCGTCGACACCGTCCGCCTCGGCCCGGTCGCACGGTTCGACCTGGACGAAGCAGTGGAGAAGCTCACCGAGAGCCGCGAGCGGTTCGCAGCGTGGGTCCACCACCTCGAACTCGACGCTGTTATCGCGTACATGATCAGCGATGACATTGCGCAGCCGGTCTTCGACGAGACGGCCACGTACCTCACCAGCGGGGCCTCGCCGCTACCGCCGCTGCTCGGGGTGGTGCAGGTGCCCGAGATCGTCACTGGGGCTGCTTGGTGGTCTGTGTACCAGCATCCGCTCATCGACGAGCCGCGCCACGGCGTTGTCGGCGAGGTCGCCGCATCGGCGGCGCTGCGGCAGATGCTAGAGCACACCGGCGAGCTGCCGGAGCCGAGCAAAGACGACATCGAGGCACGGTTGAACAGCACTGACCACGGCATCGACGCTGCCGAGCACGCCGACATCATCGAAGACGCGCTGGCGTATATCCCGCCCATGTTCGCAGACGTGCTGCAGCGTGAGTATGAGCAGGCGGCGGCAGGGATCACCCAGCCGAGCGCTCGCGCTGTTCGGTCTGCGCTGAAATGCTTCACCACGCCGCGCTTGCGGGACACGCTGCTTGCCGCACTGCTCGATGACCCGCAGGCGGGCCTTGCGTTCATAGAGAAGGTTATGCGTGCTGTCCCGACCAGCTGGCCAGGGATGCGCGCGCAGCTCACCACCACGGTTGCCGTGCTTGCGCACGCCACAGGCCAGCCGGGACTAGCTGGCGTGGCTGCGCACCGAGCCACCGAGATCGGGCCAGACGAGAACTTCCCGTCGTTGGTGGCGAAGCTGACCGACATCGGCCAGGGCGAGCGGATGGTCGAGCTTGTCCGCGAGGGCGCTGAGAAGACCCGCACGATCTTGTTTGCCGAGTAGCACCACACACCCCGTTGTAGCAATGCAACGGGGTTTCTTTTTCTCGCGGGGCCTTGGCTTGCGACGACAGACACCGCAACGAGGCAGGGGAGTGACCTTTAGACAGCAGAGCTGTCTCCAACAGACGGATTGACCATCAATCCGAACAAGGAGGCACGTGATGCGCGACATCACCCACACCGACCTGGAACTGCTCTACCAGCTCGCCGACGGCATCGACGGCGAGGACGCCGATCCGGGCGCAGCACAAGAACTGCGCGACCTAGAGGCGGCAGGCACACCGCTGCCCTGGGCAGTGTTGTAACGACAGCGCAACCGCCCCGCAGCAGCAAAGCAGCTGCTTAAGTACCCAAATTGCACGGCAAATCACACCCACTCACGTAAGGAGAACCAACATGTCCAACCCCTTCAACAACGGCACCATCGTC
>NZ_KV821304.1:0-24458 GCF_001815635.1 Corynebacterium sp. HMSC075D04 | reverse complement strand
AGATCGTGGAGCTGACCGGCTACGTCCAGGACGCCGCGAACCCCGGTGTGTTCGGCTGCATCGGCTCCGGCGATCGCGTTGCGGTGAGCTACTCGCTCAAGACCGACGTCTACACCGACAAGGACGGTGTGAAGCAGTACCCGCTGGTGGCGCGCATCGACACGGTGCAGCTGATCGATTCCAAGAAGGAGTCCGCTGCTCGCGCTGCCCGTCGCGGAGGCGAGGCGGCGACCGCCGCCCTGGCTGGCGCTGAGGGCGAAGAAGTACCGTTCTAACTACGAAACCCCGCAGGGAACGATACGACCTGGGGTTTTGTGAAGCGATTTCAAACGCATCTAGTGGCGCCATTTATGGTTGGGGGCATGGGCGCAGGAAAAAGTGATTTCGACGTTGTAGGTGACCGTGCGGACGATCCGGAAGAGATGGTGCGCCTGCGGTTCGATGTCGCTTACGACGGCACGGACTTCCACGGTTGGGCGCGCCAGAAACCTGCCGGTGGGGAAGAGCTCCGCACGGTGCAGGGCGTGCTGGAGGACGCGCTGAGCCTGATCCTGCGCTACCCGGTGGAGCTGACGGTGGCCGGCCGGACGGACGCGGGAGTCCACGCCGCCGGGCAGGTGGCGCATGCGGATATTCCGGTGTCGTCACTGGACCAGAGGTCGATTGAGGGGGATCCGGGGAGGTTGGTGCGTCGATTAGCGAAATTGCTTGATCCCGACGTGCGCGTTTCGGCAGTGTCCGCCGCGCCCGACGGCTTCGACGCGCGTTTCTCGGCGTTGACGCGCACCTACCGCTACCGGGTGACCACCGCGGACGGCGGCGCGCTGCCCCTGCGCGTGAGGGACACCGCGGTGTGGCCGAAGAAGGTGGACCTGGACGCGGCGCAAGAATTCGCGAATGCCGTGGTCGGGCTGCACGACTTCGCGGCGTTCTGCAAAGCGCGGCCGCACGCCACCACGATCCGGGAGGTCCGCTCGTTCGAGTGGCGCGACGTGTCCACCGGTGAGGAACCCGAGCTCTACGAGGCGGTCATCGTCGCCGACGCGTTCTGCTGGCACATGGTCCGCGCGCTGGTGGCCACGTGTCTCGACGTCGGCTCCGGCAAGCGCGACGGTGAGTGGGCCGCGGCTTTGCTGGGGGAGAAGGAACGCTCTGCCGCGGTGAGTTTGGCACCCGCAAATGGGTTGACCCTCCTCGGCGTCGACTACCCGGCAGATAACGAACTCGCAGCTCGCGCTGCAGTGACGCGCGACCGGCGCGACGCTTCGGAGGTGCACTCCGAGTCTTCCCGGGCGACGGAATAGACTGCTTGGGCAGGAATTGTCCGAACGAGTCGCCCCCGGGAGGTAGCGCATGGATGCAGTCGGTGCCGTGTGGTTGGCCATCGCTGTATTCACATTGCCGGGGCTGATCTTCGCGTGGGTCGCGGGCGCGAAACTGCCCGCTGCGGCCGCGTCGTCGCTGCCCGCGACCTTCGGCATCGTCGGGTTGGGCAGCTGGATGTACGGCGCGATGGGAATCCGCTTCGGGTGGCCGTCGTTCATCGTTTTCTTAGTGCTCATGCTGTGTCTGGCGGCCGGGTGGCGCTACGCGTTCGCGCGGCGGGCGAGAAAACGCGCGGCGAAGAATTGGGTGCGTGCCCTGTGGCCGGGCGACTGGCGGCGCGGCAGTATCGCCGACCCGTCGTGGGTGCTGCCCGGCGCCGGCGTCGTGGCTGGCGCGTGGATGCTGATCGCCAAGCAGCTCGAACTCCAGTCGAAGGTGCCCGGCCAGCTGGACAATATTGTCCAGGGTTGGGACATCCAGTGGCACGTCAATGCGGTGCGCTTCATCATGGAGGAAGGCATTGCCTCGCCCACGCGGATGGGCGAGCTGCAGAACCCCGAAACGCACATCGATCTTTTCTATCCTTCCGCTTTCCACGCGGCGACGGCGCTGTTTGCCAGCGCGGGCGACCTCGCCCCCGTGGAAGCCGTGAACCTCGCGTCGATCGTGCTGCCGAGTCTCGCCCTGACCGCCGGCGCCGCTGGTCTGGCGTGGGCGATGGCGCGCGGCCGCGGCATGGTCGCGCAGATCGCCGCGGGACTGGCCGCCATCGCGGTGTACGCCTCGCCGGTGCTGGTGTGGATCCCGGATTTCGTGGGCATGCGCCCCTACATCGTGGCGATCGGACTGTCCGGCATCGTCATCGCGTTGTTCCACCAGGTGCCGCGCTACCGCGCGCTGGCCCTGCCGACGCTGTTCGCGTTCTTAGGCATGATGCAGGTCCACCCGTCCGCGGTGCTCGTCGTGGTGCTCGCCGTGCTGCTGTACTGGCTGACCTACCTGGTGTGGCGCCCGGACCGCTCGCGTGTTAGCGATGTCCTGTGGCTGGCCATTCCGGCGCTCGGCGCGACGGTGGCGTTCCTCCCGCAGCTCATCGCCGGCCAGACTCAGGCCGAAGAGGTGAACACCTGGGACGCCAGCGAGAATGTCACTTCAGGGGAGGCCTGGGAGAAGGCGTTCAAGATGAGCACCCGCCACGTGGGCGAGTTCTTCCCCGACTTCGACCCGACCATCCTGCTGTGGCTCGCCGGCTTCGGCGCGATCGCCATGGTGGTCTGGCGCGGGCAGGTGTGGGCGCCCGTCTTCTACGGGCTCATGACGGCCAGCGCGGCGCATGCGCTGCACCCGTTCGACGGACTGTGGGAACCGCTTTTGACCCTGCTCGGGTCCCCGCACTACAACTCCGCGCACCGCATCATCACGGTCGTGGCGCTGACCGTCATCGCCGGTGCCGCTGTCGGCGCCGCGATGATCATCCGCGTGTTCACGCTCGCTCCCGTCGCTGCCCGCTACGGCACCCGCCCGTGGGTGTGGGGCACGTCGATTGCCTCCGCTATCCTCGCGGTTCTCGTCGGGTGGGGCACCGGCGCCTGGGCGTCCACCGTCGCCGTCGACGGCGCGAAGATGTCCTTCGACGCCTCCCGCCTCAACGACCGCATGGTCGACGACGACCAGCTCACGGCCTACGCCTGGCTCGCCTCCCGCCCGGAGGCTCACGAGGGCTTAGTCATGGGCGAATCCACCGACGGGTATTCCTGGGCCTACGCCATCGACGGCGTGCCCACAGTCGCCCGCCACTACCTGTGGCCCAACGGCGGCCTGGGCGTCGACTCGAACCTGCTCGCCGACCGCGCCGGCCAACTCGGCGCCGGTGAACGCGGCCGACCGAACGAGAAATCGCCCGCCGACGACGCCGCCGCCGACCTGGGCGTCCGCTTCATCGTCTCCTCCGGCAACACCTTCTGGCCCGGGCCCAAAAACTGGCAGGTGGACAAGGCCCTGTGGACCACCCCCGGCGTCACGCCCGTCTACCAGCGCGGTCGCGTGACCATCTTCGCCGTCAACGCGCAGCTCACCCCAGCTGAGATCAAGGAACTCCAGCGCGACGCCGTCGCCAACGGCGGCTCCACCGAGCTGCCTGAGCTGACTCCGACGAGTGAGGAGCTGGCGGCCGCGGGCGTCGAATAGCGTTGCGCACTTCAGTGCGCATTTTCGGGTTGAAGCCCGCCCCGCATGCGCTTAGCGTCGTTTAAAGAAGCCATTGCTAATCGACGGGGGCGTCCACATGGCTCAGCACACTCATGCCGTTTCGGGGGAGACAAAGCAGGCGCGCAGGCTGTTGCCGACGACGCGTTCGCAGGTTTCGGGGCACCGTTTCATGCGCCGGCGCGTGGAGCACGGGCTCATTTACGGGGATATCCGGATGATTCATGATCCATTGGCGGCACGGCGTCGTTCGGCGATCTTCGGGATGGTCGCGGTGGCGCTCATCGCGGCGGGATCGGGGCTGTTCGCGTGGTTGCGGCCGAATCCGGATCCGGGCGCGGCGGCGATTCTGCGGGCCAATGACGGGGCGATGTACGTGCGGGTCGGGGAGGTAGTGCACCCGGTGACGAACCTGACGTCGGCGCGACTGATCGCAGGCAGTGCGGAGGAGCCGCAGCGCGTGGGGGAGGAGCGACTCACCGAGATGCCGCGCGGTGTGCCGTTGGGTATCGCCACGGCGCCGGCGATGTTCGCGCCGGGTGATGCGGTGGATGCTGCGTGGTCGGCGTGCGAGGGGGAGGAGCGTGTCACGGTTGTCGCCGGGGAACCGGTGCAGCAGCTTGCCGACGGGCAGGCTGTCGCGGTTACTCAGGGCGGCAACGAGTGGATGCTCACCAATGAGGGGCGCGCAAAACTCCCGCCAGACAGCGATGCACAGGGCAGGCTGATCCGACGCGCCCTGGGCATCGACGCGCGGGTCGTCCGCGCAGACATCAGTGCGCCGGTGCTGTCCGCGATCCGCGAACTTCCGCCGGTCCGCCTGCCACACCCATTGCCGCGCCTGTTGCTCGCCGACGGCACCGACGAAGCATGGGCTGTCACACAGCATGGCGGCATTCAGCCCGTTTCGGAATTACAGAAGCAGTTGCTTATCGACGCCGCCGCACCCACCTCAACCTCTTCCCCCTCCCAGATTGCCGCGTATCCGGATGCCCAAGTCCCGCTAGATATCGCCGTTCCGGAGAAAGCGCCGGAGTGGGTTGATCCACAAGGATCGGCCGTGTGCGTGACGGAGTCAGGCTCTGTTGCACTCGTTGCCCCAGATTCGGATGTCTTGACCGCAGGATCGGTCGAGCTGTCCGGTGACAGCCCCGCGACCCATTTCGTCGGGTTAGCCTCCGGTGCTGTCGGCGTCGACACCGGTGCCGGCTACCACGTCGTGTCCGCTTCAGGTCAGCGCCATCTGGTGGATACCAGGGACAACCTCGACGTCGTCGGCGCACTGCACGTGGACACCGTTCCGTGGAGCATCCTCAGTCTCCTGCCCGAAGGCCCGGCCCTCACACGCGAGGCAGCGCTGACCGCGACCTACTGATAGCGCTGCGACGCCAGTCAATCTGGTCTCGGTGCACTACCTTCGCGGCGAGTTTTAGCCGTGGTGAATGGAGCGATGCCGGGGTCGGCCCTGGAGGAGTATCCGTCGAAAAGCGCCCACTGCGACAGCAAGGGCGGCGACGAGCACGACGCTTGCGACCGTGAAACTGCTTCGGTGTGGGGCAGCGGAATCAATGGTCGCAATTGGGCGCGCACGCAGCGGTGCGGTGTCGGGGCTCTGCTCGCGTTCGACGAATGGGACAGCCCGCAGTGGGTCGACGGCCCCGCCGTGCGGTTCCGCGGAGGCGGTGATCATGATAGTCAGTGCAGCTAATCAGGCGGCTTCAAAGGCATTCGGCGAGCGGTAGCCGGACCATGAGTGCAAACGTTTCGTGTTGTACCGGGTGCACCACCGAAACACATCCCGGCGGCACACCAGCTGACTTGGAAAAACAGGCTCATCCTGAAGGACTTCCCGCTTCAGTGACGCGTTGAACGACTCCGCCAACGAGTTATCCGCACTCGTCCCGATCGCTCCCATCGACTGGGTGACGCCGAACTGCTCACACAACCTCCGGTACTGCTCAGAGGTATAAACACTGCCGTGATCCGAGTGGAAAATCGCCCCATTCAGGTCTCCTCGTACCTTCCAGGCCATCGTCAGGGCTTCGGATGATAATCCGCATATCTGTGGGGTATTTGTCGAGGTTAATGCCCAGTGGTTCCCCGGCCCAGGATCGCATCCGGGAAGTGATGTCTGCGACATAAGCGTCCGTGGTGTCGCTGACCGTACCGCCCGCGCGGATGATGCCTTGTTTGATGCCCTCGCCGAGCGTGGAGGCGATGTCGCCGATCTGCCAGGTCACCGGCAACCCCACCGAATACGCCAGGCCTTGTTGGTTGAGGTGTCTCAGAAAGGCCTGGGATCCGCCGGCGGAATCCGTGCGTATCAGCAAACGCTTCCCCCACTCCTGACCATCGACGCGGTTGGGGATCGCGGCCAAGGCCTGGTCGAGGACGTCCTTGTGGTCGTCGGCGGTATTCGAGCCGACGTTGTCCGGACGCAGCAGGACGGCTGCGGGTTCACCGGTCAGCCCGTCGCCGTGGTCGATGATCGCGCACAGCGGGTGGAACCCGTAGTGCTTCTTCCAGGTCGGGGCCGCTTTTTCCTTGTCTGAGTGGGCGAGGATTTCCGTGGCGTCCAGGTCCAGAACCAACGGAGCATCGGTGCTGGCCGCGGCGGCGGGGTTGCGGGCACCGCAGGCGGTCCAGTCCGCGGTACGGGCTGTTTTCATGCCGGCCAGCACCGCGGTTGTGCCGGCACCGGCAGCTTCGTCGTCGTGGTCGGCGAGTTCCTTGCGGCGGCGGTGCACCGTGGAGTGCGACGGCACCTGGTCGACCAGGCCGGTGGCCACCAACGGGCCCAGGAGATCAACATCGCCTGCGTCGTCCCCGCTGAGGGCCAGTGCCAGGGCTAGTGCGGTCATGGTGTGCAGCAGGTTCGGGTTCTGCCACTCGGCCAGTTCCACGTCGATGGCATCGGCGACTTTGACGGCGTCGGCGGTGGCGGCCAATAACATGAGTCCGGCGTTCGAGCACAGTTGAGCAGGAGCGGGGGTACCGACATGGAAGCTGGTAGTCTTCACCCTGAAGGTGATCCTTTCGAGCAGGCAAATTGTGACATCAACAACTACTAATTTACCTGGTCAAGGGTCACTTTCCTTGTATCTTCACCACGTGTCAGCCCGCTTCCCGTGAAAACACCGGGTTACCTTCTCGAATATGTTGACCGACAGTGAACGACCCCTCATTTTTTTAACCCAGAAGTTGACGTGACCACCCGAGGTATCGCGGACTTTTGTCCGGAACGTCCTCTTCCGCCCCCTGAATGGGGCTGACCTGCACTAATACTACTTTTGGGGGATCGACGTGAGCGTCGGCCCGGGTGATGGGGTCCGCTCAGCGCCACTCCGACATCGCGTCATCGCGCAGGAAACGGCCCGTGGCCGCCACCGCCGGTCCCGAGGACTCCGCCCCGGCGACGAAGGTGCAGAACGCCAGGTCACCCTTGATGCCGGCGAACCAGCCGTGGGCGGGCCGGTTGCCCCCGACCTCCGCGGTCCCGGTCTTGCCGCCGAGACCGTCGATGTCGCTCAGGCTGGCGGCGGTCCCGGAGTCCACCGTCTCCGCCATCATCGCGCGCAGGGCCCGCACTGTCGCCGGGTCGAGCGGCTCGGGGTCCTGGTCGGCGGTGGTCTCCTCACCCTGGATCAGGGTCGGCAGCACCATCCGGCCGTTGTTGCCCAGGGAGGCCTCCATGACGGCCAGCCCGAAGGGGGAGGAGAGGACCTCGCCCTGGCCGATGGCGGCCTCCACCCGGGCCGCGCCGGGCTCGGTGACGGGGACGGAGCCGGTCACCGTGGTCATGCCGGGCGCGGTGAAGTCCACGCCCAGCCCGAGGCGCGCCGCCGTGTTCCTCATGTCGTCCGGCTCCAGATCCTGGGAGATGAAACCCTGGGTGGTGTTGCAGGACTGGGCGAAGGCCTGCGTCATGGAGACGTCCCCGAGGGCGAAGTTGCCGTCGTTGGGGATGACGCGGCCGTCGATCTCCGCGGTGGCGGGGCAGGCGACGGTGGAGTCGGGTACCACGGTGCCGCGTTCGAGGGCGGCGGCGGTGGTCACCGTCTTGAAGGTGGAGCCGGGCGGGTACAGCCCGCTCAGCGAGACGGGGCCGAGGGCGTCGGCGGCGTCGTTCTGCGCGACGGCGATAACCCCGCCGGTGGAGGCGCTGAGGGCGACGATCGCCGCGGGCTGCTCGATCGGCTCCAGGGCCCGCTTCGCGGCCGTCTGCACCCCGAGGTCCATCGTGGTGCGCACGGGTTCGCTCTCCTCCGGTTCCACCTGCCCCAGGATGGTCGTGCCGGTGGGGGAGGTGGCCTGGAGGGTCCAGCCGGCGTCGGCCGTGATCTTCTCCGACCAGTAGTCGCGCAGGCCGCCGTCCACCGGGGAGGCAGTGTCCCGGGTGGGGCCGAGCATGCGGCCCTCCTCCCGCAGGTCCAGTCCCTTGATCGCCCGCAGGGCGTCCCCTATCACGGCGAAGTCCCGCTCTCGGAGGGTGAACAGCCCCACCGGGGAGCCGTCCCCGGACTCGATCTGGGCGGTGACGGATTCGGCGGTGGAGGTCGGCACGACCGGGCGGACGGCGGCGGCGATCTCCCCGGCCCGCGGGATCAGCTCCGGGCCCGCGGAGACGACGGTGACAGGTGTCCAGGACAGGATGTCGGTGCCGTTGCGGTCGGTCACCGGCAGAGTGAAGGTCTTGTCGTCGGAGTAGAGGAAGCGGCTGTCCCCGTTCAGCTCCGTGGAGAAGATCCGCTTGTCCCAGGTGATGAGGTCGCTGTCCTGTTCGGAGAGGGTGATCGTCCCGGTGGTGGTGAACTCATCGCCATTCGGGACGGTCCAGGTGGCGGTGATCTCGGTGGCGCCGTCCTCCTCGCCGCCGGCGTCCAGTTCCACGCTGGTCCCGCCGATGCCCGCGCGCAGCTGCTCCAGGTCGGCTGCGGCCCGGGCGGGATCGTCGCTGAGTGTGGCGGCACCGGCGTCGTCACCGGCGTTGAAGGCGGCGACGAACTCGTCCACCGCGTCCCGGAACCAGGGCACGGTGCAGGAGGAGAGCGCGAGCGCCGTAGCGGCGAGCAGGGCGGAGACACGGACAGTGGTGCGGGTGGTCATGCCGGATGAGATTAGGCCCACGGGCTCACCGCTACCACGTTCCCGCACGACTTCCGGCCAGTCGGGAGACGAATATCGCCTGCTCGGCGGGGTGTTCTCCGGTGGGAAATCTCAGCGCGACATGCGCAGTTCATCGACGAGTAACCGGGCGATGCGGCCGATCGCGGCGTCCGCGGCCGCGAGGTTCGGGCCGCTGCGGGCTGAACGGGTGATCACGGCGACGACGATGGGTGCCTCCTCGTCGACGGCCACCACGGAAACCTCGCCGCGCACGGGGCCGATCGTCCCGGTCTTGCCGTGGAAGCGCACGCCCCCGGCGGGGAAGCCGGAGGGGATCCGGTGGCCCCACACCTGCTGCCCGAGCACGGTCCGGGCGAAGGCACGGGAGACCCCGGTGAGATCCGGGCCCGTCCAGATCCAGTCCAGCAGGCGGCACAGCTGGCGTGGGGTGCTCACCGAGCGGTAGGTGGCCGGATCCTGGTGGACCCGGGGGTAGGAGACCAGCAGCCGGATCGCCTCGCTGGCCGCGGAGCCGTCCTCTGGAAGGGCCGGGAGTTCGGACTCGGTGGTGCCCGGGGCGACGATCGTGGTGTCCTCGAGATTCGCCAGGGAGACGACCTCCCCGACCAGGCCCGGTGGGAGACGCCGCTGCAGCACCCGGGCGGCGATGCTGTCGGAGAGCACCACCATCTGACGCACCAGATCCCGCAGGCTCATCGTCACGGGATCGGCGAACAGCCCCACTCCCGGGGTCCCGACCGGGCCGTCATCCGTGCTGAGCGTCACCGCGTCGAGCGGATTCAGCAGCCCGCGGTCCACGGCTAGGCAGAAGGCGGCCAGGAGGTGGACCTTGTACATCGACGAGATGCTGGTCTGACTGTCGGCGCCGACCCCGACGCCGGCCGCCTCTTCGCCGACCGGGTGCGCCCAGCACCAACCGTCACAGCCCGCGGCGACCAATTCGGTGCCGATCCGGGCCCGCAGGCTCCTGGTCATCCGGTCTCTCCCAGACGCCCGAGGGAGCGCCGCAGGGCACGGTCCACGACGTCGCGCAGATCCCGCTTTCCGACGGCCCCGCCCCGTTGCGGCGGCACCACACACCGCAGCCGCAGGTGGAAGGCCGTCGGCATCGGGAACGCGGGCAGGCCCCCGAGTTGATCGGGGGTGAGCAGCACCATCGCGCCTCCGGCACCGAGCCGCGCGGCCAGGGCCGTCCGGTCCGGCCACAGCTCGGTCTCCGGGTGCAAGCCGATGGTGAAGAAGGCGTCGGCCAGGCGTCCGGCGGCCGCCGGGCTGACGGCGGCGGTGTTGTCCAGCAGGGTGTGTCCCCGCAACGCCGCCCAGGTCGCGGGCTTTTCGGCGGGCCCGGCGAGCAGCCGGGGAACCTCGTGCAGCTGCCCGCGAGACAACTCACCCGTCGGCGCCGGGTCCTCGATGACGGCACAGTCCAGACGGCCCTCGCCCACCCGGGTGACCAGCTGCGACACCTCGGCCGTGTGCACACTGACCCGGCCGACGTCCCGCAACGCGGAGGTGAGGTCGAAGGCGATGCCCGGCGGCACCGAGGGGGCCAGCCCCACGCGTACCTCGGCCCCGGCGTCGGTGATGGCGTGGGCCATGCTCTGCAGTTCCGTGGCGTCCCGGACCAGAATCCGGGCCTGCGGGAGCAGGGACCGGCCGGCCTCGGTGAGGGTGGCACCGGTGGCGGAGCGGCGGATCAGGTCGAGGCCGAGATTCGACTCCAGACGTTTCAGCCCCTGGGACACGGGGGACTGGGTCAGCCTCAGCCGCTCCGCGGCACCGGTGACGCTGCCCTCCTCGGCCACGGCGACGAAGTACTCCCAGTGCCGGAGGGAATTCGGTCGAGTTGTCATGTGCCCCGAGCCTAGTGGAGGGGACTCTGACGAGCTGAGCGAGGTACGGGGAACAAGGGCTCACCGGGCCTGTCGTGCAGCGGATTGCCGTGGTGGGTCCAATTCAGGCGAAGATGCGTATGACAGCCGAACCGGCACCGTCCCGGGCCAGGGGAGAGACCCCTTTTCCCACGGCACCAGAACTGATCTGTGCGAGGGGGAATCGGCGAACTTCAGCTACCTGACCGCCACCCTGGATGCGTCCATCCGTGGAGCGGGACCCGCGGTCGGGGAGTGGCCGGGCAGAATCCACCGGGTGGAACCCCGGTCCCCTTCGAGGACGACCCCGACCTGACGGACAAGCGGTTTACGGGCAGTGGAGGAGATCCTCGACTGAGAGCCGCACGCCCGAGGTGGTCCGGGAGATGCGGGGCAATCCGGAAGAACTCGAACGGCTCGGCATTGAGGCGAGCAACGAACGACAACGCGGCGGGAAACCACAGGTTTCTCGCCGCGTTCGGCCTGGTTCAGACCAACTACCGGTCAGCCGCGCAGCGTCTTGAGCGCCTCCGACCAGGCGGTGACCTGGTTGAACACATCGGTGAGAGCGCCGGTGGCGCCTTCGGTCGGGGTGAACTTCGACATGTCCTCGAAGTCGGAGCTGAAGGGCAGGAACACCTGGGCGCGGACGTCGGCCATCTGCAGTTCCGCGGCGATCAGCCGCCACGCCTCCACGGAGCGGGTGCCGCCGGCGCTGCCGTAGCTGACGAAGCCGATGGCCTTGTTGTTCCACTCCGCGTACAGGAGGTCCACGGCGTTCTTCAGTGCGGCGGGCACGGAGTGGTTGTACTCCGGGGTGACGAAGACGAAGCCGTCGTAGGAGGCGATCTTCTCGGCCCAGGCCTTGGTGTGATCCTTCGAGTACTGGCCCATGGCCGGGGCATGGGCTCATCCAGCAGGGGCAGGTTCTGGTCGGGCGATGTCCACGAGCTCGAACTCGGCGCCGCCGTGCTGCTGCGCGTGCTCGTGCACCCATTCGGCGACCTGGGGTGCCAGGCGGTTGGGGCGGGTGCTGCCGACGATGATGGCGATGCGGGTCATGGTTTTACCTCCGAATAGTGGTGGTGGTGACATTCCCGTCTCCCACGCTAGCTGTACTTCCCCGTGACGTTGTGAACGCGTTGCAGGGGGAGTTAACCCTCCGATAGCAGTGTGAGCCCGGTTGCAATTGTAATCGTGGATGAACCCCGCATACGCTGCGGGGTTATTTTTTCAACCATTTCACACGCCAATTTGCTGCGAATCACTTGTGCAGTTTTACGGTGCAGTGGTGCGGTGCTTTTACTGGCGTTTCTGCTGCGCAACTCACTGCACTATGTAGTGTCTGTGACATTTCATTAACACGTAGGTTGCACTGTGTATTGGGCACCCATTTCATCGACACGTTTACTGCGCAATCAAATGCCCTGTCACTTTAATGACATGTGAATTGGGCAGTGAAGTGGTTTGTCATCCTATTGACACCTTTACTGCGCAACAGGATGACAACGACATTCTGCAGGTCTGTGTGCTGGCATGTTTGCTGTGCAGCACATGCGCCGTCGTACACACCGACGCGCTGCGCAATATCTCCGCCACTTAACCGGCCAATTCGCTGCGCAACGTAGTGACACTTGGCCCCGCTTAGCCGAGATTTCTTCGATTTTCGCCGAATCTCAGCGGTTTCATACCGCAGATGACCGACGACGCCGACGGCGCCCTGTACGGCCCGCAGACGGGCGTGCAGAGCGCATGGTGAGCTGCTAAAGCTCCATACCGCCGTCACGATCACGCTGCTGTTGCTGCTGGCGGCGCTTCTCGATACGCTCGCGCGCACGTTGCTGCGCCCCGCCCTTCTTGCCTGAGGTCTGCGACTGCTTGAACAGCGTGTAGCGCTCAAGCAGCTCCGGGCTGCGATGCAGTTCTTGCACCAGGAACTTCTTGTCCAGATGCTCCAACTGCTGTCCTGACTTCACCGCTTCTTCGATGATGATGGCTGCTTCATCTTCGGCGTCCGTGTGCGCGTTGCGGCGGATCTGATCAGCCTCATCGCGGGCATCCGTGCGCGTTACTGCAGCGTCGCGCGTGGCCTCGTCGCGGATGCTTGTGGCCTCATCTCGTGCTTCGCTGCGGATCGTCTCAGCGTCGCGCTCAGCCTGCTTACGGGCCTCGTCGGCTTGGCGTGTGATCGACTCCGCTTCGCTGCGGGCTGCGGCTGTAATCTCGCCCGCCTTGGCCTGTGCAGTCTCTTCGGCTCGTTCGAGCAGCTCGTCTGCTTGCGCTTCGGCAAGGCCCATGGTCTGCTCGGCTTCTTGCTTGGCCTTCTCGCGCGCGTCACTGCGGATCTGCTCGGCTTCTTGCTCTGCCTTCTCACGTGCCTCGTTGAGCACACGCTCGGCAACAGCGCGAGCCTGTTCTTCGGCGTGCTGCAACACACCTTGCGCTTTTTCGTTGGCAGCTTTTGCCTGTTCAAGTTCTTTTGCTGTTTGCTCGCGGTCACGATCAATTGCGTCCATATCGCGCTGCACGGATCGCTTCTTGACTTCCACATCATCCTCGCGCTTGGCGAGGTCGCGCTCCCGGTCTTGTTGTTCTGCGTAGCGTCCGAGGTTCAACGACTCGTCATGCCGCTCGGAGACTTCCAGTTCCACCGGATAGCCCAGCGAGTGCATGTGTTCGCGCAGGCCCCGTTGCGCGTCGATGAACTTCTGGTTACCCGAGATCTGCTTGCCCTTCTTCGGGCCGGATGTGTACCGCACTGAGGTGTCAGTGTTGTACGCGATGCCGGGGCGGCAACGGAGCTTGTCGGGATCTTCGGGCTTCGGTGAGAACGTATCCGCCTGGAACTGGATGTGTGGCGTTGATTCGTCGAAGTTCATATCACCGCCAGCGACTGCGTCGATACCGCCGGGAATGAAGTTCTCGGCGAGCCAACGCATTGACTCTTCGGGGTACATCATTGCTTCTTCGTAGTCGCGGGCTGCATAGCGCGGACGTTTCACTTCGCGCCCGTCCACCTCACTGGTGTAGTAGTCGGGGATCTCCTTGCACATCGACTTCGGCAGATACACGACGAACAGCGACGTCTCGAAACTGTTCTTCTGCACGCGCACTCCGTCCATCCGAGGCGTCTACGGCCGCCACAGGGCCGTACAGCCGCTGCCACAAAGATGAACCAATCGAGTCGCGGCGCTACACATTTGCATCAACAGCTGCCGCTGGATCTGCTGCGAGCGGGCGCTCGCGAAACACACGTCGCTGGCGGTGTCTGTTACATGCGCTTGCGCGCATATGGCCGCCGCGAACGTGATACGTCTGCACCGATAGTGTGCTTGTAGCACGGGCCGATATGGAGTGTGTTACTCAGCCCGTGTCGTTGACCCCCGCAGCAGCATCAACACCGCCTTGCGGCGGATGGCTCGCTGCGGGATGTTCACCACCCTGCAATGACCGCCTAGCGGCGGTGCCAGAGTGCAGGGTGTGGCTGTGCGCACCACGTTAACGATGTCGGTCTTGCCGTTCGGTTCGACGCCGTGGCACGTTCGCAAGCTCACGTTGCACACGGCGTGCGCGATGACGCGGGAAGACGCCGCAAGCGGCGTTTCCACCCGTCATCGGCCCTTACTTTAAGACCGACATACAACGACTGACGCCGTATGTGGTGCGCACAGCGTGGCGACCTGCAGATTTTGTGTAGGCACCATGTGCGCTTCGCGCATCAACGGGCCGTTTCGGGTAAGGGTCGAAGACCGCATAAAGACCCGAAACACGCAGGTCGCAGCCCCCTTCTGTGTCAAAACCCCTATATGTTTGTCGTTATAGGGGTAGAAGGGGGAAAAGGGCATAAGGGGGTGCGACGCCTCCGCTGCGCTCCGGCGCTCGGCATAGCCGAGGCACTGCACCGGGTATTACTACTCGCTGGCGCTCGCATAACCCGGTGCCCGGCGCTGGCGCGCCGCCCCTCATAGCCCCAGACTCAGACCTCGCTCGCTCGGTCTGGCTGGGTCTACCTTTCCCTCCGCTGCGCTCCGGTCAAGGTGCCCAATAGTGCAGCTGGCGCTGCACCTTGTGTGATGACCCATGCTTTACGTCACGACACTGCCGGCAATCCGATATATCTTGTCGATATACAGTCGGATATGCCAGCATCTGTGTGTCGTGTTTGGGTCATCACGAAACGCTCCATCACGGCAAGCCTGCCGAGATGGATATTGGCGTATCTCACGACGCGGCATTATGCGGCATGCGCCGCATACCATCTGCCGTCGCGGTTGCATCTTCAGCAGCACAGCTGCTGAAATCTGCTCTGTCCACGCTGCTGTCTTTGCTGCACCCACGGCCCCGTCTTCGGCATATTTCACATCCATACAAGACTATGCCGGCCAAAACCGCGCATGACAGCAGCGCGACATACCGCCAGCCATGTGGCGGATGATCCAGGCGACGGGGCAGACGTGTATATGCCCCGTCGCCGATACCGGCGCAAGCATCGTGACAGTGTCACGTGTAGCGGTGCCGCAGCCACCCGCACACACGCGAAAACCCCGCCCTTGCGAGCGGGGTGTGTGGCGACATCAAACGTGACGGCTGTACGTCGTCACGCCGCGTGGCCGTACACACATGAGGTGATTGCGTGTACGGCTAAAGGGTTAGTCGGGTACAACTTCTAGATGCCGCTTCGGCTTACTGCCCTCGGTGCTCTCAGGCGTGTCGCCGTCACCGTTCTCAGGTGTATCGCTGTCCCCTTCGGTGCTGGCGGACTTGTCACCGTCGAGATTCACCTCGAACTCTTCGGCATACTTGCGCAACTGCGCAAGGCGCTCCTTTGTCGCTTTGTGTGCACGGCGCGCCTCGTTCACGGTATCTTTTGCTTGCTGCTCATCGCGCAGCGCTGCTGCGTAATCGTCTCTGAAAGACATGGTTTGTTCTCCTTGGTTGAATGAACTGTTTATTTGGACTCGGGGCACGACGGTGGAGCGCGCGTGTGTAGTAGCACGGCCATCACCCATCAGCCCTCGCACTCAGTTCAAGACCCAGCCTGACTAGCTGAGCTAAGCGGCGGGATCTCGTCGTAGGCGGGTTTGTCCGCATTAGTGCTTCACACCGCCCAGCACCGTGACGAGCTGCTGGCGCTGCTCATCTGTCAGTTGGGGCGCTGCATTCACGACGGCATCGACGAAGCCGTCGAATAGCTGCGGGGCAGGGCGGCGTGCGGCCGCGAGGTAGGCGTCGAGATCGTCTTGGCGAATCCGATAGGCGGTGCCGAAACGGTGGAATGAAAGACGGCCCTCTTTAATAGCTTTTCGCAACGTGGACTCGGAGCCGACGCCGAGATCGGCGAGTTCCTGCAGCGTGTAAAAGCGTGGCGCGACGGCGGTAGTCGTGTCCTTTTCGGACATAGAAAAACGCTCCTGGGCAGATTGATCTGTCCCGGAGCGGGGTGCTTTACCGGCTTGCTATTCAGGCGGCTTGGAGTGCCGTGCTCAACTCGCTAGAACGGTGGTCTGCCGTCCCATCGCTTTACGGGAGCGCTTACTCCCTACCTGACCGCTTTTGTGGTTGGCAATGCCGTTGCCGACCGGTCTATCTCGTCGGAGGAACCGCGCCTATCACGGTCGAGAGGCTGTCTCTTTATGAATTATCCTCGGGGTTATCCCCCGTATGCGGCTGGCTAAACCAAAAACGAATTAAAACGCCACATACGGTCTGGGGGCCATCGTACGGAACTTATGCGTCGCGCACAATAGCCTGCGACCTAATCTTTACGAATCGAACCGAGCACGTTTCTACACGCCACGTGGCACGGCTGGGGTGTTGTGGTGGGGCAGCTGTTGTGTGGCGGCATGGTGACACGCAAGGGGCGCGCCTTTTTGTGACCTGTGACACGTCTATAGTGTGCTCGTTTCGTAGTTTTGACCTCGTTTCGTAATTTGCCGATCAAAATACGAAAAAATTACGAAACGCTCTACCTGCGGTTTCGTGATTTCCGCAAACGAAAAGAACAAAACTACGAAACACGCGATAACGCTGTGACCTGCATAGACACGTCACATTTCGGCGGTGTTTCGTAATTTTGCGGTATTTCGACCCAAACCTTTTAAGGGAGAGACACAGACACACATTACGGGCACATGTCTACGACATAGACCGTCCTCATTGAGGGCACGCTGCAGGGGTTGTAGCTATGTGACACGGCCGGGATGCTGCGTCACGGTGACACGCAAGGGGCGCGCCTTTTTATGACCTGTGACACGTCTGTAGCGCGCTCGTTTCGTAATTTGCCGATCAAAATACGAAAAAATTACGAAACGCTCTACCTGCGGTTTCGTGATTTCCGCAAACGAAAAGAACAAAACTACGAAACACGCGATAACGCTGTGACCTGCATAGACACGTCACATTTCGGCGGTGTTTCGTAATTTTGCGGCATTTCGACCCAAACCTTTTAAGAGAGAGACACAGACACGCATTGCAGGCACATGTCTACGACACAGAGCGTCCTCGTTGAGGGCACGCTGCAGGGGTTGCAGCTATGTGACACGGCCGGGATACTGCCACGCTGCAACACGTCCGTGGCGCGCCGTTGTGTGACACGCAACACAGGTGTTGTGTGTTCGTTTCGTAGTTTTGACCTCGTTTCGTAATTTGCCGATCAAAATACGAAAAAATTACGAAACGCTCTACCTGCGGTTTCGTGATTTCCGCAAACGAAAAGAACAAAACTACGAAACACGCGATAACGCTGTGACCTGCATAGACACGTCACATTTCGGCGGTGTTTCGTAATTTTGCGGCATTTCGACCCAAACCTTTTAAGAGAGAGACACAGACACGCATTGCAGGCACATGTCTACGACACAGAGCGTCCTCGTTGAGGGCACGCTGCAGGGGTTGCAGCTATGTGACACGGGACACAATCGCAATCAAGGTGTCTCTTCTTATTTAGATTTTCTTCAAAAAGTGGAAAAATTACGAAACGAAAACCATTTACGCTGCTCAACGTATATTTTTGTGTTTCGCAGTTTTGTTCGTTTCGTTTACGAGATTACGAAATGACCCGCAAATACCTACCGTGACCTGCGGTGATGTGTTTCGTATTTTTCTGCGTAATTTCACGTCGCCCGAAGCAGACACCCTGCCGTGTGCTTGCTGCAGGGCTGCGGCCGTCCCTCCATGCGGAGCGTCAGTGTCGATGCTGTAACTTAAACGTACATACATTTGTGGCGCTCTCGTTACGTGTCTGTGCATTGCCGAGCTCTTTACTGTTGTGTGTGGGCGCGCAGCCGTAGTGTCCGTGCCACTCCGAGTAGGGCGCGTCGTACCCCAAACCCATGTTCAATTAAATTCCAATCCAGAGAGGTCTTGCACTGTTGCGGTGCGGTTGTCTTCTTTCTCACCGTATTGGACCCTGCGAAATTAATTGGATACGATAGGCCCATGTTGATTTCAGGTTCCGTTTTCATGCGGCCGCTCACCAGCCGCTAAGGCGGTTTTCTCCCTCCCGCAGGTTAGAAACCGCTCCGGTCCTTTAGCCGGGCGGCCATTTGCCATGCCCGGCTCCCTTTCAAATCCAAGGAGCACACCTGATGTCTGCATACGGACACGGCCGTCACGAGCATGGCCAAAATTTTCTCACCAACCACAAGATCATCAACTCCATCATCGACCTTGTGAAACAAACCTCCGGCCCCATCATTGAGATCGGACCAGGAAGCGGTGCCCTCACTCACCCGATGGCCCACTTGGGGAGGGCGATAACGGCAGTTGAAGTGGACGCAAAACTAGCTGCCAAACTCACAAAAAAGACCGCCTCGGCGTCGGTCGAAGTGGTCCATGATGATTTCCTTAACTTCCGGTTACCCGCCACTCCCTGCGTCATTGTGGGAAACATTCCCTTTCACCTCACCACTGCCATTCTTCGAAAGTTGCTGCATGCGCCAGCATGGACTGACGCTGTACTCCTCATGCAGTGGGAAGTCGCTCGCCGCCGGGCCGGGGTAGGCGCAAGCACGATGATGACGGCTCAGTGGTCCCCATGGTTCACATTTCACCTGGGTTCTCGGGTACCAAGGTCTGCTTTCCGGCCACAGCCAAACGTTGACGGGGGGATCTTAGTGATCCGCCGGGTGGGTGACCCGAAGATCCCGATAGAGCAACGCAAAGCCTTTCAGGCGATGGTGCACACCGTTTTCACCGCCCGGGGACGCGGGATAGGGGAAATTCTCCGAAGGGCAGGGTTGTTTTCATCACGTTCAGAGACACAATCATGGTTGCGCTCGCGAGGAATCGACCCCGCAACCCTACCTCCCAGATTGCACACCAGCGACTGGATCGATCTCTTCCAGGTGACTGGTTCCTCTTCACCGCGCCATCGGCCCATTTCACAATCGGGAAGTAGTCAACGCCCTCCTCAACGGAAAAATCGAGGCCGGCGGCGGTAATCCCCCCTCCACCAAAACCGAAATCCACCAGTAGTAGTGAACGACCCATGTTCGTCTACCGTGAGCCGCGTTATGGCAGTGACGTGTTCTCGTCGGGCACAGTCATAGTTCCCGGCGTTGCCAGCGACAGGGTTCTACACCCAGCAGCGGGACCGATCAAAATCACCCGCACGGGGAACGACCCTGCTGGTGGTTTCGATTTTGATGAAAGCGAGGAGACATAGCCCCTCGCCAACTCCCCGTAGCTGGCGAACAGTAGCTCCTGGCGCTGGCGCTCGTTGGTGAGTTTGCGTGCCACATCGAAAGCCTTATCGACTTCCCGGTCCAAGTTGTTGTGAGCCTTGAGCAGAATTGGGTCCATCGATAACGGGTTGTAGTGCTCCGCGAGTGACCGCTGGGGGTGCCGCTCGCGTGCCCGCAGCACCAACTGTCCAGCGTCGATGATTCGCTGCTGCGCCTTCTCATCTAGTTCACACAGAGCTGGTCCGCAGTTGTAGCTCCCGATGTACTCCGAAAAACGGAAAAAATAAATAGTGGGGATACATCAACCTTCCACTTTCCATTCTTCCGGCTCAGAGTATTGAGGGGTCTGGGACCGGGTCCGTAAACCCTTTATGTTTTTCGCGCACAGCGGTTCTTAACGACGCACCCTATAGGTTTTCCGCAGAACCTATATGTGTTTCTGTGCACCCCCATATGTTGTCTGTTTCTAGCGGTATTTCGTTGTACTTTGCGCATCGAATAGTTATTTATCGACGACACTCCTGCGATTTCAAATTTAACGTATAGTGCTTAACCTCTGCGATGAACTCTTTGATCCCGGGACGTGATGAGGACTGGGGCTATTGTGCTCCCCCGAACGCTACGGCCCGGGGACACGAGGCTGTGTCGCAGGTGCAAGCGAGAGGACCACTAGCGAAACACAGACCGCTGAGTCGACGCAGTCACGGTAAAGACGGAGCCGTCTAGGCGGTGCTCGAGGTTGCGCGAGATACGGTGACGCTGGGCGTCGGTAAGCGATGCGCATTCGGCGACATCGATGGAAAGCTGGACTTTGCCGTCCGTCGTGTTGACGCCCTGGCCGCCTGGAGTCGACGATTTCGCGAAACGCTCCGCGAGATCGGCGGCGATGACCGCACCGTCGGGGATCCCCGGGCCGGGTGCTATGGTCAGGTCGTTCATGCCGCCCAGCCTAGGTGCCCACAACCCTTTCTCGTCTCGGCGGAAGCGGAGACCGCGTCGCGACGGCCGGGATCCAGCCTCAGTATTATCCTCGTCACCGGTTGATTCGAACGCTTTTTGCTCCTCCTTCTCCCGTCGGGCTTCGATTTCAGCGGCCTCCGCAGGTGGCAGTGATCGCTGGATCCCTCGAACTACCGGTTCCGATCAGCGGTCGAAAGATTTTCGCAGCAGCCGGACCTGCGGCGCCGGTGCCGCCGCCGTAGCCTGACGAGCATCCCCGCCATGACGGCCATCACGACGGCGGTCCCGGCACCGATGATCCAGGGATTACCGAGGAGCCCACCGACGCCTGCGAGTGCTCCGCCCGCCGCGATGAACGGCAGGCCGCAGCAGAGCAGCGACGGAAGCGCGCAGCATGCCAGCAAGAGCAGCCCGGTCACTGCAGCGACGACGGGACCGGCGCGCCATTCGTCGCGGTCCTGATCGGCGCTCATCGTCTGCTTCAGGATGAGATCTCCCCGATTGCCTGCGTTGCCGTTCATGCGCAGCACGACAGCAGCGACGGGTCGGTGGTGAAGGCCTTCGCGGCGATCCGGATGCCCTCGGCCATGGTCAGGTAGGGGGCCCAGGCGTTGGCGACCTCGGCGACGGTCCTGCCGAGCACGTGGACGCCTGCGGCGGCGAGCTCCCCGGCGTCCTTGGCGACGGCGGTCAGGCCGAGGATCTCGTTCGTCTCGGCGTTCACGACGATCTTGATGAACCCGCGGGTGTCGCGGTTGACCAAGGCGCGGGGCACGTGGTGCAGGGGCAGGACGCGGCAGTCGCAGCGGATCCCCGCGGCGAGGACGTCCTTCTCGGTCATCCCGACCGCGCCGATCGCGGGCCCGGTGAACGTCACCCGCGGCAGGCGGGCGTAGTCGACGGACCGGTCGGCGTCGGCGAACGCGTTCTCGGCGACGAGGGTGCCGTGGTGGGCGGCGACGTAGACGAACTCGGGGTGCCCGGTCACGTCGCCCGCGGCCCAGACCCGCGGGTTCGAGGACTGCAGCCGGTCGGAGACGACCACCTCGCCGGAGTCTCCGGTATTCACCCCGACCGCATCGAGGTTCAGGCCATCGGTGACGGGACGGCGTCCGAGGGCGACCAGGACCTGGTCGGCGCGGAACTCCTGCGAGCCACCGGACAAGGCGGCGGTCACGACGGCCTCGCCTCCCGTGCCGCGGGAGACCCGGGTGGGCACTGCGCGGCTGACGACGCGGATGCCCCCGTCGGCGAACACCTCCTGGAGCGCCTTCGACACCTCCGGCTCCTCCTTCGAGGCGAGCCGGGACCGCACGAGCAGCGTGACCTGCGAGCCGAGGCGGGCGAACAGCTGCGCCTGCTCCAGGGCGACGTAGCCGCCGCCGAGCACCAGCAGCGACTCGGGGACCTCCGTCAGCTCCATCGCCGTGGTCGAGGTCAGGTATCCGGTCTCCTTCAGGCCGTCGATCGGCGGTGCCCACGGGCGAGAACCAGTCGCGACCAGGTAGTGGCGGGCCTCGATGGTCTCGACGCTTCCGTCGGATCCGGCAACATCGAGAACCGGCGCATCAGGGGTGCCCACGAACGAGGCGTCGCCGCGGAGGACCTGCCAGCCGTAGGAGTCGGCGACGTCGGCGTACTTCTCGCCGCGCAGCGACTCCACCAACGCTTGCTTCCCAGCGATCAGCGCGGCCATGTCGACGGGATCCGCCGTCGTCGCGATCCCGGGGAACCGGGTTGCGGCATCGACCGCGACGTGCCGCGCGCCGGCCGCGGCAATGAGCGCCTTCGACGGGACGCAGCCCGTGTTCACGCAGGTGCCGCCGAGCGTCCCGCGCTCGATCATCACCACCGACTTCCCGAGCGTGCTGGCGCGGATCGCAGCGGCGAACGCGCCGCCTCCCGATCCGATGATGGCGAGATCGTACTTCGTAGGCATCGCTACTCCTGTCAACTCTTGGCTTTCTGCTCTGTCTCAGCCATACTGGACCTTCCAGTGCAGGGGAAGGTCAAGCGCGGCCACGGAGGGAGACAGCAATGTGGATCGGAGAACTCGCCGAGAGGGCGGGCACTACCGCGAAGACCCTTCGCTTCTACGAGGAACAGGGCCTTCTGCCCCCGACCGAGCGCACGCCGTCCGGATACCGCGACTACGCGCCCGAGACGGTCGCTCGGATCGACTTCATCCACCGCGGCCAGGCCGCGGGTCTCACTCTCGCCCAGATCCGCCAGATCCTCGACATCCGCGACGGCGGCCATGCGCCCTGCGAGCACGTGCGCGACCTGCTTGACGTGCGCCTCGCTGAGATCGAGCAGCAGATCGCGCAGCTCTCCGTGCTGCGCGACACTATCGCGGACCTTAGCCAGGACGCCGCGCACCCGGATCCTGAAACGTGCAGCACCGATCAAGTGTGTAGATACTTGTAGACGGCGGGAGTCAATGACTCAAACGCTACAACCCCGATATGCGCTAGCGCATATCGATGCCGCCGGTGCCCACCTCGATGATTTTGGTAGTGGCCGCGATAGCACACAGCAGCGGCATCGGGGCGGAGGCCTGCAGTGCGAAGTGGTGGACTCGGAAGGACGCGTTGTTCACGCCGATTTCGTCCGCAGCCTGGGTGATCTCCAGACGAGTCTTGGCGATCTTTTCCGCAGATGGCCCGCACTAGCTGCCGAAGGCGTAATGCCCGAAGCTTAAGAAGCCGAACGCTTTCATTGGATAACACTCCTTTTGATGGTGTTAACGAGAGGGGGTAACTTTGCAACGACATACCGTGGAATTTAAGTTCAATGTGTAGGTTAGCCGAATAAGAAGCTCTGACAGATGGTGGGGTAATCCTGCTCTGACATCTTATTCCAGCTTGGATGCGCTGGGATTAGGACTGGTCACGTGTGAGAAGGTTTCGTGTACAACTAGTGACATGAACTTTTTATTGCTCGGTGGTACCGGTTTCCTTGGAGGACACATTGCGGCGGCAGCAATCGACCGAGGACATCAAGTTACTTGCCTCGCGCGGGGTAACGGGAAGGTTCCCAACGGAGCCGAATTTGTGAGTTCAGACCGTGACCGTGACGGTGCGTACGATGAGGTTGCGGGGAAAACTTGGGACACCATTGTGGATCTGACGAGTCAGCCGAAGCATGCGCGGGATGCGGCGACGAAACTCCAGGCCAAGCATCGTATATTTCTGTCTTCGAGCAGCGTATATGAGGACCAAGGAAGTATTTCTTCCGAGTCTGATTCCGTAGTCACTCCGCTTGAAATTGACTACATGGAGAACATGGGGCAGTACCCGGCCGCAAAGTCTGCTTGCGAAACGATTTATCGCAACATAAATAGGTCGGTAATGGTAGTTCGACCCGGTCTGATCGCCGGCTACGGCGACGAAACAGGGCGCAGTGGTTACTATCCGTGGCGCTTCGCGCATCCCACGGGTGAGAACGTGATCGTCCCAGACCCGGCGTTTCCCGTCGCTATGATTGATGTGAAAGACCTTGCAGACTGGATAGTTGAGTCTGCAGAAGTTGGAACTTTCGGAACCTTTAACGCCACGGGGTTTGCTACTTCCTTGTCCGATGTGTTCAAGATTTCGCGTGAGTTAACCGCATCGGAGGCTACGGAGCGACCTTGCTCTGATGAACTGCTTCTCGCTAATGATGTAACCCCGTGGATGGGCCCAAAATCGTTGCCGTTGTGGGTACCAGGTGAACAGTTTCGCAACATCGCGCTACTCGATTGCGCCACAGCCTACGAAGCTGGCCTGCAGATTCGCCCGTTGAAAGAAACATTGGCGGATGCGCTGCGATTCGAAGAAGAACAGCAGGGGGAAAGACTCGCTGGGCTCAGCGATGAAGAGGAAGTCGTGCTTCGCCAGCGGTTAGAAGATGGTATTTAGTTTCGGCAGGAACAGTTTTAGTTGCAGTCGGGACCGTACTACGTTGGGTTTCGTTCCGCGACTGACTGTGAGAATGAGTCCGAATCTGACTTGAGGGGAACTTCGGCGGTGCTAGCTCTTCATGACGCGGAACGATCTAGCCTGCAGAGGCTGCCTTTCCGAGCAGGAAACGCCTTGCGGCACACTTTTCGGCTTCTCGAATCGCTTGCAACTGAGTGAGGTAGCCTTCTTTCGCCACTCCGTGGAGTTCCGTTTCAATAACTAGTGAGATTCGTTGATGATTCTCGTCGAGTGTTGAGTCAGGACTAGTGCCCGGCGCTTTTGCCAGGGACCTACCCGCGTAGTTGTACATCTGTGTTTTGTCAAGTTGTTTTAGGCCGTTTCGG
>NZ_KV821303.1:0-272 GCF_001815635.1 Corynebacterium sp. HMSC075D04 | reverse complement strand
ACCTTGTTTTCTTCCTTGGCGGGTGCTTCTGGTTTGTTGTCGATGATGGCACCTGCCATGGCACTGAAGTCGCCGATTTCAAGGTTGTCAGCAGCAATACGCGGAGTATTGATTCTCAGTACGTCCCAGTCGGCGGGGACAACCGCGTTGCCGTTGGGGGTTTCAAGCAGGTATGGCTTTTCCGAGTAGTTGAACTTGCCAAACTGGTAGAGGTAGTTCATCACCGAGTCATACTCCGGTGCCATCGGAAGCGAAACACCCTTAATAAGGTC
>NZ_KV821302.1:0-1322 GCF_001815635.1 Corynebacterium sp. HMSC075D04 | reverse complement strand
GTCATGATTCCGGTGGACGGTGAAACCCACCGATCTGGAAGGATTAAATCATGCCACGTAAGTATTCGGATCAGTTCCGTCAGCAGTGCATTGATGAGGTGTTGATGTTCGGCAAGACCCGTGGTGCCGTGGCCCAGGAGTACGGGGTGTCGTCCTCGTCGTTGGGACGCTGGGTGGCCAAAGCCGAAGGCACCTTGGGCACTGGTTCCGGCAGCCACATGCGCGCTGCTGATGCCGCGTCGCAGGACCCGGCAGAGATGGCAAAGCGGATCAAAGAGCTCGAGCGTGAAAACGAGTTTTTAAAAAAAGCGGCCGCCTTCTTCGCCACGGAGCACACCACGAGGACCTCTTCGCGGTAATTGCCCACTTCCACGAAGAAGGCAACCCCTGCCCCCGCTACCCAGTGTCAATGATGTGCCGTGTGTTGGAAGTATCCAGCTCCGGCTATTACGCCTGGCGCAAGCGTAGAGATACTCCGCCGACCGGTGGCACACCGCGGGCGAAACGCGCGGCGATTACCGATCTGGTTATCGAGATCTTCAACGAGCACAACGGTTTTGCCGGGGCGCGCACTATCTACCGGCAGCTTCAGGCCCAAAACGTTGCAACCACGCTGTATGCGGTGCGAAAGATCATGGCTGACAACACGCTGCACACCAAGTACCGTCGCGCGTTTAAACGCACCACGATCCAAGACCCGCAGGCGAGCGCACGAGCTGATCTGCTTCGGCGCCGTTTCTACCCCGCGATGCCGACAACCTATCTGTGCGGCGACATCACCTACCTGCGCACCGCGCAGGGATGGATGTATCTGGCCGTCGTGATCGATCTGAGCACACGGATGGTTGTCGGGTGGCAGATCGCAGACCGGATGAGTGCGCAACTTGTCGTCGACGCGCTGACCATGGCGCACGCGGCCGGTTTCGTCGCGGGCAACGCGGTGTTTCACTCCGACCGCGGCTCGCAATACACCTCGAAGCAGTTCGCGCAAACAGCCAAGAAACTCGATGTGCGTTTAAGCACCGGCGCGGTCGGTGTGTGCTGGGACAACGCGGTTGCGGAGTCGATGTTTTCCACGTTGAAGCTGCATCTGCTGTACGAAAAGAAGCAGTTCGCGTCGAAGTTCGACGCCCGCTACGAAGTCGGACACTGGATCGAGACGTACTACAACCGCCGCCGCATCCACTCCACCACCGGGCTGATCCCCGCCGAAGCAATGCGCCAATTCAAAACCCGCTGCGCCGACACACACGCCGCCGCAGCCTAACCCCCCACAACCAAACACAACGGGTTTACCCGTCCACAAAATTTGACACAGGCCA
>NZ_KV821301.1:0-240 GCF_001815635.1 Corynebacterium sp. HMSC075D04 | reverse complement strand
TTTGTTGAACAATTGCTCGGATTGTGGTGAAAATCACCTTGTGGTTTTCTTCCTGAGTACTGTCTAAACGTCCAGTTCAGAGGGTCAGGTTTCTAAGTTTTTGGTGTTGATCTGGCGTTTTGGCTTTCTGTAGGGGGTTTCGGACTATTCTCCAAGCCGATATTGCGCTTAAATATGTAGTTATCAGTTTGGAGATCCGTGTTCAGGTGATCTCAAGGCTGCTTCGAATATCTCCTCCGA
>NZ_KV821300.1:0-255 GCF_001815635.1 Corynebacterium sp. HMSC075D04 | reverse complement strand
TGCAGTGGCCGATGGTCTCTGCGATGTTCCAGACGATCTTCCAACAACCTGATGCCCAATCCACTTGGGCTCAAGCCCGCGAAGTCGTCGACTTGCTGGAACCGAAATTCCCGCAGGTTGCGATCTACCTGGAGGAATCACTCGAGGAGATCTTGGCGTTTACCGCAGCACCAAAACCAGTCTGGACAAAAGTATGGTCAAACAACCCCACCGAGCGGCTCAACCGGGAGATCCGCCGGCGCACCGACGTTGTGG
>NZ_KV821299.1:0-1425 GCF_001815635.1 Corynebacterium sp. HMSC075D04 | reverse complement strand
GTGTCTGGTTCGGTGACATCGTTCCGCATGTCTCATGAGATCGTTCCGGTTTGTCCTGCGGGTATGTCTCGCCACATCGTTCCGGTGGAAAACGAGCCCACTGAAAATGCCCCACCGGGCCGAAAACCGATGTCTCGAGTCATCGTTCCGCCCATGCTTATCGGATGGAGAAACCAGGCAAGCCCACACCGAAAATCATCATCCAGACCATGCTCGCCACAGGCATGAGCCAAGCCGAGGCGGCTGAGCACTTCGGCGTTTCGACCCGGTGGATCAGAACACTGCAAAAGCGCTACCGAGAAGGCGGCATGGACGCGCTTACACCTCGATCAAAACGGCCAAGAACAAACCCAAGGGCGCTCGACAAAACAGTTGTCGACCGCATTCTTCAACTGCGCGACGAACTCACCCACCGCGGCACCGACGCCGGCGCTCACACCATCCGTTGGCACCTACAACAAGACGGAATAGACCCTCCACCAGCAGTATCAACCATCCACCGAGTGCTTGCCAACAACGGACGCATCACACCACAGCCCCAAAAACGCCCACGCAGCTCTTGGCGTCGCTTCCAGGCAGACCAGCCCAACGAAACATGGCAAATGGACTACAGCGACTGGACCATCGCCGGACACAAACGCGTAGCCATCCTGACCATCCTCGATGACCACTCCCGATTCATCATCTCCTGCCGCGCCTACCACACAGCCACCGTCACAAACGTCATCACAAGCTTTATCGCAGCAGTTCAGGTACATGGCTGCCCACAATCAACGCTCACCGATAACGGCCGAGCATTTACCACCAACACCGACCGGAAAAACCCGTCACGAAACGGCTTCGAGCAACTGCTCATCGACTTGGGCATTACCCAGAAAAACGGCAAGCCCTACCACCCGCAAACCCAAGGCAAAGTCGAACGCTTCCACCACACACTCAAACTCGCGCTAAACAACAAGCCACCAGCACAAACCATCGAGGAGCTCAACGAAGATATCAACGAGATCATCGACTACTACAACTACAAACGCCCACACAGAGCACTCGCCCGCATCACCCCAGCCGAGGCCTACAGCGCACTGCCCAAAGCCAAACCGGCAGCAGCAAACTTCGACCACCACTACCGGCTACGCACCGACAAAGTCAGCATCAACGGCAAGACCACTCTGCGATGGGGCGGGAAATTACGCCGCCTCTACATCGGCCGACGCTGGGGCGGCGAACCCATCACCATGGTCTGCGTAGACAACCACGTCGACATCAAAATAAACGCCACCGGGGCACAAATCGCTGCCTACACACTCACCGACGAAAAGATCTACTACAACCAATCAGACAACGAACTAAACCCCAAACGGGGCAACTCCAAAAACAAAAATCTCGAGACACCGTAGGAACGATGTCTCGAGACAACACATTGCGCCC
>NZ_KV821298.1:0-1023 GCF_001815635.1 Corynebacterium sp. HMSC075D04 | reverse complement strand
GGTATTGGGCTTTTCACGGCCTGTTTCTGCTGAAACGTTTTTTGTGGAGAGTTTGATCCTGGCTCAGGATGAACGCTGGCGGCGTGCTTAACACATGCAAGTCGAACGGAAAGGCTCCTGCTTGCAGGGGTACTCGAGTGGCGAACGGGTGAGTAACACGTGGGTGATCTGCCCCGCACTTCGGGATAAGCCTGGGAAACTGGGTCTAATACCGGATAGGACCACTTCTTGGAGGTTGTGGTGGAAAGTTTTTTCGGTGTGGGATGAGCTCGCGGCCTATCAGCTTGTTGGTGGGGTAATGGCCTACCAAGGCGTCGACGGGTAGCCGGCCTGAGAGGGTGTACGGCCACATTGGGACTGAGATACGGCCCAGACTCCTACGGGAGGCAGCAGTGGGGAATATTGCACAATGGGCGCAAGCCTGATGCAGCGACGCCGCGTGGGGGATGACGGCCTTCGGGTTGTAAACTCCTTTCGCTAGGGACGAAGCGCAAGTGACGGTACCTAGAGAAGAAGCACCGGCTAACTACGTGCCAGCAGCCGCGGTAATACGTAGGGTGCGAGCGTTGTCCGGAATTACTGGGCGTAAAGAGCTCGTAGGTGGTTTGTCGCGTCGTTTGTGTAAGCCCGCAGCTTAACTGCGGGACTGCAGGCGATACGGGCATAACTTGAGTGCTGTAGGGGAGACTGGAATTCCTGGTGTAGCGGTGGAATGCGCAGATATCAGGAGGAACACCGATGGCGAAGGCAGGTCTCTGGGCAGTAACTGACGCTGAGGAGCGAAAGCATGGGGAGCGAACAGGATTAGATACCCTGGTAGTCCATGCCGTAAACGGTGGGCGCTAGGTGTGAGTCCCTTCCACGGGGTTCGTGCCGTAGCTAACGCATTAAGCGCCCCGCCTGGGGAGTACGGCCGCAAGGCTAAAACTCAAAGGAATTGACGGGGGCCCGCACAAGCGGCGGAGCATGTGGATTAATTCGATGCAACGCGAAGAACCTTACCTGGGCTTGACATACACCAGA
>NZ_KV821297.1:0-6509 GCF_001815635.1 Corynebacterium sp. HMSC075D04 | reverse complement strand
GGGTTTACCCGTCCACAAAATTTGACACAGGCCATGGAACGCAGCCGTGTCAGCAGCACTGTCCGAAGTAATTCACCACGTGGAAGTACTCCTAAGGAACTCCATGATGCAAAAGCTGGAGACCATCCACCCTCTTGCTTTCCCATGGAACGTTCACACCGACAACACAGTAGGCAAAGTTGCAGCGCGGTTGACTAACAAAACTCACCAAACCGCACCAGATGAAAACGACATAATCTCGCAGTTAAATCTCGGTTTCTGGGTCCAGCTCATTCATTCAAAAGATTTTCAAGTGGCTGAGCTTTGGAACACTCACCTGAACTCCGTGTTTCCAGGCAAGAGCGATAGGAAAGTAGTTGGGCGTGCACTCGAGGACCTTCGAGAGCTGCGCAATAGAGTCTCCCACCAGGACTCACTGCTCCACGTCGACCCCATCGTTGAACTCCGAAAGATCCTCAGACTCGCAAAATGGATTGATCCAGACGCGGCAACTTGGATCGAATCAATCTCAAAGGTTGATGAGGTCTTGCAAGACCGCCCTGGAAACGTTTACGAACCTGACACCGTTCTCTTCGCTTCTACGAGAAACACCACAGTTCAGCGTAGTGCGAATAAATCATTCCGATACCCACTGTTCGACACTTATCACCATCAATCGGCAATAATTCTTGAGGACTCAGTTCGAGTGAGCCGAGAGGTCAAACACCTAGGTTTCTACCTGCCGAAAGACGATCCTAAGAACAACCCTCAACCATCATCTTTTCTTCCTGATACCCCTGAAGCACACATCGCAAAAGTATTTCCCCTTATTCAAGAACGATTCGTCCCCCAAGACTGGTCTCACAACGAAGTCAAGCGGCTAAAGAATGGGGACCAGCGCGATCAAAGGATTGCAGCAGTCATGGGGTTCGGCCTAAGCAAGGGGTACCGCGCCGACCGGAGCTACATCATCTACCTGTTATCGGGACCTACAGACCCAGATACTGCTAGAACCTCAGCAGTGATCATCCACGATCAATCCGGTAAGGGTTCTGCTTTTGTGAAACTCAACCGGTATCTGAGACTCGACTCCCTCAAAGGAGCGCACCAAACCTCAGATCTCATTTAACTCACACAACGTGGAATCTTCGTTCCTCGCTCACTGCCTAACCGGCCTCCCTCACGTTTCTCCTGCAACGACGGTGAAGCCGAAGAACACCGAGAATAGGAAGCTAATCTTTACTCGACGATGTGTCTAGAACAGAGCGGGCATGTCAAGGTGCGGACCCGAACACGACAAAGCCCGGAGCCAGCCGGAAAAACCGTACTGACTGCGGGCTTTGGGCTGCAGGCTGCAGGCTAAACCACAGACGCCAAACGCCTAGTACTTGATGGACATACGGCCAGCGATCTTGCCGTTGCGCATGTCCTCAAACACCTTGTTCACGTCGTCGAGCTCGCACGCCGTGACATGCGGCTTCACCTCGCCGCGGGCGTAGAAGTCGAGCGCCTCCGCCATGTCCTGACGGGTGCCGACCAGCGAGCCGCGGATGGTGATGCCTCGCAGCACGATGTCGAAGATCGGTGCCGGGAACTCCCCCGGAGGCAGACCGTTGAAGACGATCGTGCCGTTGGAGCGGCACATCGCGATGGCCTGGCCGAAAGCAGCCGGGTGCACCGCCGTGACCAGCACGCCGTGCGCGCCGCCGTCGGTGAACTCCTGCACAGCCTCACCCGGGTCGGTGTTAGCAGCGTTAACGGTGAACTCAGCGCCGAGTTCCTTAGCCAGTTCGAGCTTGTCGTCGGCAATGTCCACCGCAATCACGCGCATGCCCATAGCCACGCCGTACTGCACCGCGAGGTGGCCGAGGCCACCGATGCCGGAGATGACCATGAACTGGCCCGGCTTCGTCTGTGCTTCCTTCAGGCCCTTGTACACGGTGACGCCAGCGCAGAGGATCGGTGCGACCTCGACCGGGTCGGCGCCTTCCGGGATGCGCGGGGCGTAGCGCGTATCCACGAGCATGTACTCGCCGAAGGAACCATTCACCGTGTAGCCGCCGTATTCTGCCTGCTTGCAGTACGTCTCACGGCCGGTGCGGCAGAACTCGCACTCACCACATGCGGACCAGAGCCAAGCGTTGCCGACCATGTCGCCAACCTTGACCGAATGCTCACCCGGCCCCAACTCGATGACCTCACCGACGCCCTCGTGACCAGGCACGAACGGCGGAGCCGGCTTCACCGGCCAGTCACCTTCCACTGCGTGGAGGTCGGTGTGGCAGATGCCGCTGGCGGAGAGCTTCACCAGTGCCTGGAACGGGCCCGGCTTGGGAAGGTCGATTTCCTTGACATTGACGGTTGGACCGAACTGTTCGGCAACTGCTGCGCGCATAGAAGTTGGGGTGGACATGTGGTGCTCCTTTCCTAAAGGGGACGGTCGCCATGAATGATACGGATCACACCGGGGTACGTCGAGTGAAATGAAACACGTTTTCATTAAGCGACAAATGTTTAGGAAAATGGGGCCGGTAGAAGAAAAGGCCGGGCGGATTTTCTCCACCCGACCTGGGCTTACAGCGACAGCACCGAACTAAGCGGCGCTGACGCCAGCAGTGACGTCGAGGAACTCGCCGCCGTCGGCAACATCGACATGGACGGTGTCGCCGTCACGGATCTCACCGGCCAGCAACTTCTTCGCCAGACGGTCACCGATCGCCTGCTGGATCAGGCGACGCAGCGGACGAGCGCCGTAGGCCGGGTCGTAGCCGCGATCTGCGAGCCAGGACTTCGCCGAATCCGACACCTCCAGCACCAGGCGACGGGCGGCGAGACGCTCGGCCAGGCCCTCCAGCTGGATGTCGACGATGCCGACCAACTGGTCCTTGCTCAGCGGATCGAACACCACAACATCGTCGAGACGGTTGATGAACTCCGGCTTGAAGTGGCGCTTCACAGCCTCCATGATCTGGTCGCGGTCGCCACCGGCGCCCAGGTTGGAGGTCAGGATCACCACCGTGTTGCGGAAGTCGACGGTGCGGCCCTGGCCGTCGGTGAGGCGCCCCTCGTCCAGCACTTGGAGAAGCACGTCGAAGACGTCGGGATGGGCCTTCTCTACCTCGTCGAAAAGCACGAGCGAGTACGGACGACGACGAACAGCCTCAGTGAGCTGGCCGCCAGCGTCGTAGCCGACGTATCCCGGAGGGGCACCGACCAGGCGCGCAACCGAGTGCTTCTCGCCATATTCGGACATGTCGATGCGGATCATTGCGGTTTCGTCGTCGAAAAGGAACTCCGAAAGCGACTTGGCCAACTCCGTCTTACCCACACCCGTCGGGCCGAGGAAGAGGAACGAGCCGATCGGACGGTTCGGATCCGCCACGCCCGCACGGGAGCGACGCACCGCGTCCGACACCGCGACGACGGCTTCTTTCTGGCCGACGACACGCTCACCCAGCACAGATTCCATGTTGAGCAGCTTCTCGGTCTCACCCTGCATCATCTTGCCGGCTGGAATGCCCGTCCAGGAAGAGACGACATCGGCGATGATGTCCGGCGTGACTTCCTCCTCCAGCATCGTCTTGTTGCTGGCCTCGGACTCCGCCTTGGCTACCTCCGCTTCCAGTTCAGGGATGCGGCCGTAGCGCAGCTCGGAGACCTTGGCGTAGTCGCCGTCACGCTCCGCGATCTCGGACTCGTTGCGCAGACGCTCGAGCTCCTCCTTCGCGGACTGGACCTTGTTCACCTCAGCCTTCTCGTTTTCCCAACGCGCCTTCATCTCACCGAGGCGTTCGCGCTGATCAGCAAGTTCCTCGCGCAGGTGCTCGAGGCGCTGCTTCGACGCCGCGTCAGACTCCTTCTGCAGCGCGATCTCCTCGATTTCTAGACGACGAACAATACGCTCCAGCTCATCAATCTCCTGCGGGGAAGAATCGATTTGCATGCGCAAGCGGGAGCCGGCTTCGTCGACAAGATCGATTGCCTTATCCGGCAGGAACCGGTTCGTGATGTAGCGGTTGGAAAGCTCCGCCGCCGACACCAGCGCCGAGTCCTGGATGCGCACGCCGTGGTGCACCTCGTAGCGCTCCTTCAGGCCACGAAGGATGCCGATGGTGTCCTCGACCGTCGGCTCCCCAACGTAAACCTGCTGGAAGCGACGCTCCAGGGCAGCATCCTTCTCGATGTACTGACGGTACTCGTCGAGCGTCGTCGCACCGACCAGACGCAGCTCACCGCGAGCCAGCAACGGCTTAATCATGTTGCCGGCATCCATCGCGGAATCACCGGTGGCGCCGGCGCCGACGATGGTGTGCAGCTCGTCGATAAACGTAATGATCTGGCCGTTCGACTCCTTAATCTCATCGAGCACAGCCTTCAGACGCTCCTCGAACTCACCGCGGTACTTCGCACCCGCAACCATCGAGCCAAGATCCAACGAAATCAGGGTCTTGCCCTTCAGGCTCTCCGGGACGTCGCCCGCCACAATGCGGCGCGCAAGCCCCTCAACGATCGCAGTCTTACCGACGCCCGGCTCACCGATCAGCACCGGATTGTTCTTCGTACGACGGGAAAGCACCTGAACCACACGGCGAATCTCCGAATCGCGGCCGATCACCGGGTCAATCTTGCCCTCACGCGCACGAGCAGTCAGGTCCGTCGAGTACTTCTGCAGCGCCTGGAACTGATCCTCCGGATTCTCCGAGGTGACCTTCTTGCCACCACGAACCGACGGGAACGCCTCCTTGAGCGCCTCAAACGTTGCGCCACGCTTCTGCAGCAACTCAGCCGCATCGTCCTTACCCTTCGCAACCGCGGCGAGGAGAACATCGGCGGAAACGTACTCGTCCCCAAGTTCACTTGCAAGATCCTGCGCAACACTCAGCGCCGTCTGCAGATCCCTATTAATCCCCGGGTTGGCCATGCCCTGGCCCTCCGCGCTCGGGTAACCACTAATCAGCTCGCCAGCCTCGCGCGCCACCGTCTCCGGATCCACACCCGTGGCCTTGAGCACCGGGGCAGCAATGCCGCCGTCCTGCTTCAGTAACGCCTCAAGCACATGAGCCGGGCGCATATCCGGGTTCCCCGCAGCCGACGCACGCATCTGCGCCTGCTGCAAAGCCTCCTGCGTTTTCTGTGTGTACTTCGATGCCATATCACATCATCCTTTCGTGCCTAAATTTTGTTTCGCACTATGTGTAACGCACGAGAAGTTGAGTCTGTTCCTGTCAACACGAAAAAAGTTGCGCGGGGATAGCTCAAGGTGGGGTTGGTGGGGTGTTTTCGCTGGTCGTCTAGTTGCGTGGCAGTGCGTGCTAGACGATCAGCTTTCGTCGAAAATGTTTCCCCAGGTGATGATGGAAACGATGGTCGATAAAAGAAAGATCGTCTAGTCGCGCAAAAGAGCAGCTAGACGATCAGGGGAGGCCAGCTCCTTTAAAAGACCAAAGGGCTTTGAAGACACGTTTTTCAACGTTTTTACCTCATGTTTTTTGCCCAACACTGCTCCCCGATAGGCAAATAAGTGTTGTGCAAGACAACATGTGCAATTAGCATTATGACTACAGCGCCAACCCGAGAAGGATAAAGCTGGGTTCCCGAATGGGAGTAGGGCTTCGGCCTGAGAATTCCTTTGCTCCGAGGGTTGGCGTTTTTATTTTCCTACTTTTCTCTTAAGCGCGTCGAGGCACCCTTCTGGGTCCTTCTGCAGATAACCAACTACAAACTCGACGGCCTGCTGGGAATATGTCCACATTGTCGCATTCTCTCCAGCCGTACTGCGGTCGTAGGCGTACCGTTCGTCGTCCCGGAGTTGAAAAACTTTGATGAAAAGATCGAAGTCATACTTGTTAAATCTGCGTTTTTCTCCACGGTGATAGATGGTTGTCTTCGACTTAGCGAGGCGCTTGAGCACCTCGTTAACCGCCAATTTTTTGGTGTATGGATAGTAACTAGCTGCATCGCGGACATCCTTGACAATGGCAATGCCCGCATCAGCATCGCTATCGATGTAGACATTGAGATCAGCATCCTTCGACTTCTTGACGATGCGGAGGTTCGTCTCATAAATCGCAGCAGCGGCTCCCCCTTCGCCTGTACCAGCCGCGTCTGCTGCAAACTGTCTCATTTTAAGGAGCTTCTCCGCGACGTGTGGTTCATATTTTGCCCGGATTACGTCGGGATCAATAGCGCCACGACGCACAGCAAGCGTGAGGTGATTTTCCGGAATTAATTCACTTACCGACTCCCCATGCAGCTCGAGCAGTTTGTCTGCATAATTCATCACCGACTTCTGCAAGAATGGACCGATAAAGATCTCATACTCATCAGTAATGAAGTGCGTATTGATGTTGCGGAAACGGATGATCTCGGCCATGTTCACCCGTAGTGGATCTTTGTCGTTCGTGAAAATTTTCTTCAGGCAATCTGCAAGCGCGATCGTCTTCCCCGACCCATCGGAGTAGTAGATTGCGTCGACCCCTCGGTCTTTAACTAAGTATGTTATGTCCATGAACATTTTGGACATGGAGTCC
>NZ_KV821296.1:0-8926 GCF_001815635.1 Corynebacterium sp. HMSC075D04 | reverse complement strand
GGGTTTCACCGTCCACCGGAATCATGACACCCCAATCGTCCCCAGTTACAAATCGGTTAGTACGATCCGCAAGACATTAGATTCGCTACGCGCTCAGACGCTCCCTCGTGAACTTCTTGAAGTTGTTGTTATTGTTAATGGTCCTGAAGATGGAACTCTAGACCTACTTCGCGATTACGAGCGGGAAAATACGGGATTCAATCTTCGTTTCCTTCAGTCCGCTTTAGCGGGGGCGGGTGCGGCTCGTAACCTGGGGTTGAGCGCTTGCACACGCGAGTATGTAACTTTCGTGGATGCTGATGACTGGGTATTGCCAAGGTTCTTAGAATCTGCTTATAAGATTGCCTCGGATAAAGTGATAGCGCTGACGCCAATTCACAATTATTCACCGAACTCGGGACTCGACGATTTGAATCCCTTAAATCGGAAGATTTCCGCAATCGCTGGAACGGAAGTCGCTAGTACCGGTATATCCTGGGCTTTTGGATTCAATGCTTGTAAACTCGTTCACCGAAATCTTATTGGAGAGTACCGCTACAACGAGACGCTCGAAAGTGGCGAAGATCTAGTATTCTTTGCGCAACTTTTATCAGATGCGGATCTCCGCGTCTCGGCTGTGGAATTTGACGACAATGCGTACGTAAGGCGGCTAACGGAGAATTCCGTCTCCCGCCAGCCAGCAACTTTTGACTTTTCAGTGAGGCAACGCCTCGACTGCTATGTTGCGCTCAATGAGATTGAGGGTAATTCTCCTGCAGTTCGACAGCTTCAAAAAGGTCAGTTGGGCTTTATTAGGCGGTATTTGAAGGAAAATCCACAGGACGAGCAAGCACTGGAGGATCTGGTTGATGAGCGTTCGGTCTCTAACTTTCCATGGTCTGATGTTCAGACTGGCCAAGCTAGCGACTTAGTCTTTTCGTACTGCTTTCCCCCATTTTCGGACACCTCGGCAGTTGTGGCGGCTAAAGTCATTAGGTCTCGAAAGAAGAAGGTGGATGTCGTATCGGCAGACATGTCCAGTACGAGAGAGCGAGACGAAAGTCTTGATCATGTTGTTGGTCGTTGGGTAGTTCAACATAAGGAAATAGAGGCGCCGGTCACCTTTAATGATTGGTCATTACTTACCACTTTTGCATTGAAGGCGTTCGCAGTGGCGGATTCTCTTACGCAGAAGCGGATTGGTCCTTATGAGTCAGTTTATTCTCGTGCCATGTGGGCTGGATCGCATGTAGCGGCAGCTTTGTATAAATTGGCACATCCGGCGGTTCCCTGGATTGCAGAGTTTTCTGATCCTCTAAGGTTTGATGTGGAGGGAAAGAAGAGAAAAGCACCACTTATTGAAAACGACCTCTCGTCGGAGCTACTGGAGGTTGTGAGTTCGGTGGTTCCGTTAGCTGATGTGGAGACCGCGTTCGACTTGATTGAATTTCTGACGGTAATACTTGCTGACGAAGTCATTTTTACAAATGAAAATCAAAAGTCGTACATGCTGCATTCTTATCCGGAAAGCCTAAAGAAGCTGGTGGAGCAGAAGTCACTTGTGAGATCCCATCCTGCTCCGGATTCATCATTATTCACTAACAAATCAGATTCGAGTGCGTTTCCCCCGGAGCGTATTAACATCGCGTACTTCGGATCGTTTTATTCGAATCGTGGATTACGCGATGTATTAGTTGCGTTGATGAATTCACGTCCGGAGGTCAGATCAAGTGTCGTGCTGCATATCTTTACCAACCAGATAGAAAATGTTGAATCAGAGATTTCTACCTATGGATTGACGGGGACCGTAAGAGTAAAAGGATATTTGCCGTATCTCGATTTTTTGAGCGCTTGTGTGCAAGCGGACGTCCTTCTTGTCAATGATGCAGTTTGTAGTAACCCAGAGGGAATTAACCCTTTCCTCCCTTCGAAATTTTCTGATTACAAGGCAAGTGGAACCTCAATTTGGGGCGTCGTTCAAGAAGGCTCTCCGTTGTCGGAACTGGAATTGACCTATCAATCCGGTGTGGGCAACGCTCCGGAAGCAATCACGGTATTGGATAGGATCTTCTCGGATTTCACCTAGCTCACCTGAAATGCCGGGGAATGAATAAGTCTGAGTTTGCGATGACCTCCAATGTGAATGGACGGAAGCGATCCACAAAGCGAGTGATAATTCTTGAAGATGATTCGTAGCAGTTTAATGCTGGACTGTTCGTCTAGAATTTTTTTAAGATTGCGCTGTATCCCGAGATAATTAGTGATTTTATGGGATTCAATTCGATCGCTAAGCCCAACCGGTTTGAGATGATGTCCATATTGAAACCGTTTAAGTAACGGTGCTAGGGAAGGCAAGTGGAGGAAATGCAGCAGATAGACGAAATGGTGGCCGAATTGGTAGCTGAGGTTTTGGCAGCGAACTCGCCTGTAGATGTACTTGGCTCACCGGGACTCGTGTCGCAGATCCGCATTAAGTTGATGCGCAACTACGGGGCAGAAGGCATCAAGATTTTTGCTAACAAGTTCGATACCCGGAGAGGTGAATTCGGAAGTGACTTGCTGGTAGCAAATCCCCCCGCCGCCTATGTCTCTAATCTTTCCTACTTGTTACCGACAGCTTTCTGGGAGGCTTACCCCTACTACCTTGGTGAAGCCGGCAGTACTTTCGGTGCCAATGACGCAGCAGTTTTTTTGTCAAATCGAAGTAACGCAGAACGGCTGATTGGGCATATATTGCGCGATGAGTTGCCATACGGTAGTTTTTCCCCAGAGTTTCTACTGAATATAGCGCTAGCGGCCACAGTAATTAATGTTGGTGGAGATCAGTTGCTTAGGGTTATCCAAAGGGCTACTGAGGGTCGTGATCACCGTTATAGGCTGGTCAATCTTGCTGTGACGCGGCGTTTGGTGAATGCTCCGAAGCCTTTTTCGGAATCTAACGGCGGAAGAACTGCGATAGTAGTTGCGGGCCAGATGCGTAATCCAGAACGCGCGCTTCCAGAACTACAACGGCACCTGCAGGTCAATGACGCGGACTATTTTGTCTCGTCGTGGAGCACTCTCGGACGGACGTCACTCAATCGTTCGAGGTTGAGTCGAGTACTTGATTCGGAGGCAATTCCCCTGGGGGAAAGCCTTACGGATAGAGAACTGGCCTTGGTTGATAAGGAGTTGAGTAGTCAAAGGGGAGCGAGTCTGGAAACACTTAATGAAATCCTACTGAATTCCATTCCGAGCCTCCACACGGATCGCATACATTTGGTAGATGAGTCGGAGCCGGTGTTTAAGCTGATGGATAACGGCATGAAGATGCATTATCACAACCTTGTGTGGCCATCCATTTTGGGGGAAAGGTATCTTTCTCGGAACTATGATTATGTCGTAAAAGTGCGGCCGGATCTGATTTTTAAGGAAGGTACCGTTCTGACTTCCGAAGACTTGCGAAGCCTAGGTCCGAGCGACATTGGGAATGATCATCCAAACTGGCTCTTTGAGCCATGGGGATTCGGCGTAGGGGACCAGTTCTTCTATGGACGGTCAGATGTGATGGAAGCTCTGTTGACAACTTGGAGTCCTCATTCGGTATCAGTGCGAATACAAACCGAGGTATTCGGAAAGCCGAACTACTTGCAAGGGCACGTCAATTTGGGCCTTGAGCTTTGGATGATGGGAGGAAATCCAGTATCCAGTCCACTGCAGAAGAATGGGCTTTTCAAGTCAGAACTGATTACCCTTCCGCAGCTAAGATCCGCGATTGAAAAGGTGAGGGTTTAGATTTGAAGCGACTGATTGTCGACGTTGACGACACCATTTCATTTACTCAAAATGGTGATTATGCGTGTGCGCAGCCAAACTTACCTGTAATTGAACGGCTTCGTGAATATAAGAATCGTGGATTCGAAATCGTATTCCATTCCTCCAGAAACGTAAGGACCTTTGAGGGAAATTTGGGCAAAATAAATGCGCATACACTTCCGACCCTCATAGAATGGTTGGATCGGCACCAGATTCCATATGATGAAATCTATATGGGGAAACCTTGGTGTGGATCTGAAGGATTCTACGTCGATGATAAGGCTGTAAGGCCGGACGAATTCGCTAAACTCAGCTATCTGGAGATCTGTGAACTCATAGGGTTAAAAAAGTGATATTAATAACTGCCGCCGCGGAGGTCCAAGGTGATCTTCGCTCCGAATTCGGACCGATTCCGCCCGTATTTCTGCCGATTGGCAATAGGCCGCTGCTGTATTGGCAAGTCCAAACGTTGCGACAAGCCTTCGGAGATGAATCTATTGTGCTCTCGCTTCCGGAAAACATTTCTCTGACAAACCTCCAAAGTCGTGCGATAGATGACAGTGGCGTGGAGGTGGTAACTGTCCCGGCGGGCTTCAGTTTGGCGGCATCGGTGTTGTTTGCGCTCAATGTAAGTGAATCTCGGGATGATATCGTCCGGATTCTTCACGGAGACACATTATTAAAACGCATTGATTCTTCGGTGAATGTGGTGGGGGTTTCCGCAACCACCGATTCTTATGATTGGCAGCTGGCGGGCACTCAGAGTGGCGAGCCTTCCAACGTATGGTGTGGATACTTCTGCTTTGAGAGCAGAAGAGAGCTATCGCGTGCACTTGCGCTCTCTGACGATGATTTCGAGGGTGCGGTTTTAGCGTACTCTCAGCGTATACCGTTGGAGGAAATTGAGGCAGTCGGCTGGTTAGATCTCGGACATGTGAATACCTACTTTCAAGCTCGTGAGAAATTTACAACCCAGAGAGAGTTTAACGACCTTGAAATTTTCGGCGGCATCGTAAGGAAGAGTAGCCACAAAACAGACAAGATACTAGCGGAAGCTAAGTGGTTCGATCTTTTACCCGAAGATCTGAGGCTGTTTGCCCCCGCACTTTACGGAGTCGATCATAATGTTGGTTCGTATTCACTCGAATATCTTCCGATGACTCCTTTAAATGATCTTTTCGTGCACGGCAACCATCCAAAGCATTTTTGGGCAGAACTCTTCCGATCAATCGGGGATTGGCTCCTTAGGGCGCAAATGGCTTTGCCTGCTAATGAGTCACTTGCTGTCGAGGCGAGGAACCGCTTAGTAGTGGCAAAAACTCGGGCCCGGGTTGAAACATTCTTAAGTGTTATGGGAGTCTCAGGAAATGAACCAGTCGTTTTTAATGGTGTGAGTCTCCCCGCCGTTTGGGAAATTGTTGATGACCTTATTGCGGATTCCCTTAGCCGCCCAGTGTTACCTGGCTTGTTACATGGGGATATGTGCTTTTCGAACATACTCTACGATTCCCGGAATCGTCGTGTTCGGTTACTTGATCCCCGAGGGATTCCAGCAACTAGCTCGGATGCGACCGGAGACCTACATTACGATCTAGCCAAATTGTCGCACTCCGTCATTGGATTCTACGACTTGATCATTTCGGGAGCCTTTGATGTTTCTTGGGACCTGTCCCGAATGAAATTTGACCTGGAGGTCCTAACGACGCACAATCAGCAAGAAGTCAAAGACGTGTATCTCCGAGATGGATATGCGTTACTGGGGGATATCGATCTGAACGCTTCCATACCCCAGATGATCCTTTTGTTCTTTTCTATGTTGCCTCTTCATGCGGATAATCAGCGTCGGCAGTGGGGGCTATTCGCAAACGGGCTACGGCTTTACCATGATTACAAAGAAGGTTTAATCTAATGATTGTTATCCCTATGGTAGGGCGGTCCAGCCGATTCTTTAAAGAAGGATTCTCCGTTCCTAAGTATGAGCTATGTTTGTTTGGGGAACCAGTCCTGGCGTGGGTATTAAGAAGCTTTCAAGCCTATTACGAGTCTCAAAAATTTCTATTTGTTACTCGAGAAGATTTTAATGCTTCAGGTTTCGTTACAGAGGTCGTGAAGAAGGAGGGAATTCGAGATTTTGAGATTGTCGAACTTGACTTTGAAACCGAAGGTCAAGCGCATTCAGTGGCGATCGGATTGGAGCGTATGCAGAAATCCGATGACGCAGGCCCCCTCGTTATCTTCAACGCGGACAGCATGTTATTGAACTTCAGTATTCCCGATCGGAGACATATCGGGGCCGGCGTTCTCGACGTGTTTCGGGGTGAGGGGGACCACTGGTCATTCGTTGAACCAGCATCAGGCTCTCGAGTATTAAGGACTGCAGAAAAGACTCGGATTTCCGAGTTTTGCAGTAATGGATTGTATATCTTTGCTAATTCCGAGCTATTTCTGGATTCTTTTCGTGCGTTTTTCGATAGCAATCTGACTGAGAAGGGAGAGTATTATATTGCTCCTCTTTATAATCACCTGATTGGACAGAATCTGCCAGTCTATTTTCGACAGGTACCTGAGTCGGACTGTGTGTTTTGCGGGACACCGTCGGAGTTTCAAGCGCTTTTAGATGTCGGTGATCAACTGGAGCTCCCCGGCCGGTACCCGGTAGAACATTAAAAATTTATTAGAGTTTGCGGTGGCTGCAGCTTTATCTCGATTATTTTAGTGATAGGACAATTGACGTGCGTTTCTCAGAGAGCGCTGAATTCTCTCAATTTTGCTTTCCAAGCGACGTAGCCGAGTTTGAGAATGTTGTCGAATCAATAACAGTTCGAGAGCTTGAAGAACTTGACCTGGAGTTGTTCCGGTCGGTCGCTATCAACGGTGTTTTGCCTGCGAACATACACGCCGGAGCCTTAAGCTTTTCGGATTCTGAGATTACTTTCCCGCTTGCTGATTTGCTTGAAGCGAACGGAGAGTGGTTCGGGATTTTCAGGGATGATCAGAACGTGCACGTTGTGCTAGCTGATTACTTCGGTTTCGCTAACGTCTATTACGGACAGCGGTCGGATGGAGTTTTGGTCATCGGATCAAGTTTCCGGGCGGTTTGCCATAGGATGCAGAGATTTGATGGCTGTGGCGAGTTGGAATTCGCGTCACTTGCCCCCACCGTTTCCAGCGTACACACGCTGTTCGGTAGAAGATTTTCTAAACAAACTTTTCGCCGGGGAGTGTATGCGTTAAATGCCGACGAGGCGATCATAATTAGAAGCGGAACCTACAGTGTCGTGCGGCGCCGTTTTTCTAAACCAGCTCCGGGGAGTAGTTACTCTGACCTCATAGCGAAAGGTATCGAACGCGCGAGTAAACAAATCAAAGCAAGCGTGGCCTTCAGTAAGCAGGAACCCGTAGTTGGACTGTCTGGTGGCAGAGATTCGCGTACAGTACTTTCTCTAATTCACGCTGCCGATTCGCTTAATTCTATTAACGTGATAAGCAATAACCCGATGGGGTATCCAGCAGGTGCTACACGAGACGTTATGCGTGGTGATTTGCACTACGCTAGTCGAATTGTCGAGCGCTTTGGCCTGAATTGGCAACAGCCAAAGCCAAGTGAAGGCTACAGGTTCACAGTCACAGAAGCCGTGGATCGTTTCCAACACGTAAGATCGCACCAAAGTTTCGAAATTGAGGGTTCATCGACTATTGCGATGAAACGCGGTTTTAGAACTCACTTTTATGGCGCGAACGGTGAGATGCTTCGTGGGCAGTTTGCTGTTGGCATGCTGGGTGCTCACAAATCGGCACTTGCGGGCGAGGATTTGGTAGCGGGATTCCGGCGGTTCTACGCCGGTTCAAATCCAAAAATGTTCGTTCCGCACGAAGTCTATAGCGCTGGCGAGGCTCTATTCGTGCGGGCCTTCCTTTCTAGCGCTTATTTTAGGTCCTACTTTGATTCCTTGAGCCGTTTTTTCGACGTCAATTTTGGAAGGTTACATCACGCAATTACGCGAAAAGCGTGGGAAACCGAGGAACTCTTAGTAAATCCCCTTTGCCAGCCTGAGTTTATAATGGCAAAAACTTTCTTGGATCCTACGGAACAAGGATGGGGGAAACTCCAGTTTGATATCATGCGGTCAATTGACCCTGCCTTTGTTACATTAGGATTAAATGGTGATCAGTGGGATCGCGAACTTACTAAATCTCTTCCAAGTGATACTCGATGGAATACGATTAATGGCTCAGGTGCGCTTTCTAGATGGGAGGAAAATTCCTCTGTCTCTCCAGTGGCAGAAATAGCCGGAGTACCACGATACGATATTCAGTCTGGTTTTGGTGCCGAACTAGCACGACGAGTCGACAGGGTATTCGAATATTTGCCTGACTGGTTACTAAAAACCGTAGCTGTAAACAGTGATTTCTCCAACGGTATTCAAAGATCACTGTTGGCAAAGATAGCTACTGTTGAAGACGCATTGGGAGTATCTGATGCTGCTTACAGTGTAACAAGGTTTTCCTCGGAACAGGAGCATCTGGTAACGCAAACAATTTGTATTCCAGGGCGTTTTGAGAGAACACGTAAGCAGTATTCAATGGGAGATGTCAACGTAGGTATTGAGGTCGTTGACCGCAACATTGAGGTGTGGTGTGAAAATCTCTCGTCAGAGGCCGAGGTAGCGATCTACTTATTCAAAGATGGCTCCCGAGTTTCTACGGCCTGGTATTCGGAATACCAGAATCCGGTTTCTTTCGAGATAGGTGGAGCCGGGATATATAGGGCTCAGGTCTTTGTTCGCCGAAAAGGCGCCCCACGCGCCCAGATGGTAGTGGAGAGTGGAGAGCAGCAGGTCGTATAGTCCTACGCCACATCTCGTTGGGCCAGAACGGGGCATGAGTGGCTACTGCCGAGCAGCGCTTCCAGCGGAAACAATGAGATAGAGAGCTATGTGTAGATTTGGAGTACTAGCAGGTCTCTATTTTATGAAACACCGAGCGATTTATGGAGGCCTATAGAGTCGCGTAAGTTTCCCTTTCGAGAATGTGCGCAAGGTGTTGCTCGTTGTCACCTAATCTAGCTTAACTAAAAGCGGATTCGAGTTGGGCAGTGATCTTTGAACGGGGTCAAGTTGAAGTGTCCCAGGTTTTGTTCCGTTTGAGTAGA
>NZ_KV821295.1:0-2654 GCF_001815635.1 Corynebacterium sp. HMSC075D04 | reverse complement strand
TGCCGTTTCCGTGTAGTTGGTAGGGGCAATCCGCGTAGTTGGTAGGGGTTTTCCGGATAGGTGGTAGGGGTCTTCTTTTTCGGTCATTTTTGTAGGTGACGTCGGCGCAATCTGTGCCGGTGTGTCACCACTTTCTGACCGCAAGGAGGGCCTTTTATGGCCAACTTCAAAGACATCATGGCGATGTGTTTGACCGGAGCGAGTTATGCAGCCATCTCTGCTGCCTTGGAGTGCTCCAACAGGGATATCGCCAAAGTCAAAGCAGTGATTGCTGACCACGCAATCACGCAGTCTTCGTTCGCTCAGCTGGATCCAGAGTTCTTCGATACGCACTTTAGCGATCAGCGAACGAGTCGGCGTTTGCGCTATGACCGACCTGACTTCGAAAAACTCGCGAAGAAGCTGGCGAACAACAAGCACCTCACGCGCCATAAGCTGTGGATGGACTATGTCGCTTCCCCGTGCGCCGCAGGTGAATCGAAGTACCAGTACTCCCAGTTCTGTGAACACCTGCGTGACTACATCCGGGCTACCGGCATGACCTCGATTATCGAGCATGAACCAGGCCAAGAGCTCTACGTCGACTGGGCGGGCGACAAAGTCCGCATCATCGACCAAGCCACCGGTGAGGTAGGGATGAAAGCTTGCCTATTTGTGGCTGTCTGTCCCTACTCTTCTTTGTTATTTGTGGTTGCTACGGCGAATGAGAAGATGGACGCCTGGATTGACTGCCACGTCAAAGCCCTAAACTACCTCGGGAAACGCCCCGGCATCATCGTTCCTGATAACGCGCCGACTGCAACGTATCGCCCGGCGAAGAACAAACCCGCACGACGCATCCAACAGCGCTATGCGGACTTTGCTGACTACTATGACATCTTGCTTGTACCAGCACGTCCGGGAAAACCCCGCGATAAAGCCGCAGTTGAGCGTGCCGTCCAACTTGTCTATACGCGTATCCTTGGCTATTTCGATGGGGTTGAGTTCTATAGCCTTGAAGAGCTCAACGAAGCGATCGCTGAGCGCCTCGAAGACATCAACACAACCATGCCCAATGCGCATGGGTTTACTCGTCGTGAGCTGTTTGACATCGATGAAGCACCCATGATGCGCAACCTTCCTGACACCCCATTTACGGAAGTGTCCTGGCGCAGCGTCAAAGTCGATCGCAATTGGCACATCTGTTGTGACTACCAGTACTACTCCGTGCCGTTTCAATACATCGGCAAGACTTTGCGCGCACGGCTGACCAACAGCCTGGTCAGCATCTTCAACGGCGATAGCCTCGTGGCCGAACACCCGCGTATGCACGGGTTTAAGTACCGCTATTGCACAGACCCTGCGCATACCCCAGACAAAGAGATTACTGGGGTCAAACCGCTAACTCGCGATGAGCTCTACGCCAGAGCATCGTCGTTTGGGCCCGCAACCAGCAAGGTCATCGCCATGATCCTTGAGCACAACGCCCAAGCCCTGCCACGCGGTTTACGCACAGCCCGCAACGTGTTGGTCAAGCTCGGGAACAAGCACAACAAAACCACACTTGAACCAGCGTGCCAGCAAATCATCGACCACAACCTCGCGCCGAATCTGCAGGTCATCTCCCGCATCCAGGCCGACATCGCCCGCAACGGTAACGCCGAAGCCAACACCCCAACACCACAAACAGGCCAGGCTCGGGTAGTCGATATCGCCGCAATGCCAGAAGCAGTGTTCCTGCGCCCTGCAAGCTACTACGACACCCCGAAGCAGGAGGACTAACCCATCATGACCACGATCCATCTTGACGATGACATCCGTGCAACGCTGCGCAAGCTGCGGCTTTCAACCTTCGCTGATACCTTCTTCGCACTTGCCAGTGCAGATGAAGCAAACACCGAGTTGCCTGAAGAGATATTTCTCAAAGCCGTGGAAGAAACCGCCCACAAACGTCGCGCGCAAAACATCACCAAAGCCATCACCCAAGCAAAGTTCCGGTACCCAGGTGCAACACTTGCCGAGCTGATAAACGTCGAAGAACGCGGCCTGAACCTTCGTCAACTCAAACGCATCGCTGCAACACCCTGGCGTGAAAACCCCGGAAACGTCCACCTCCTAGCCCCAACAGGGGCAGGCAAGACATACATCGCCTGCGCCATCGGAGTTGCTGCATGCCAGGCTGAATACAGCGTTGCGTACTACCGGCTCGACCAGCTTGTAGATGAATTAGCGGCCTTCCCGCCGACAGATGAGCGTTACGTAACCAAGATGCGCAGGCTACAAAACACTGACGTGCTCATCCTTGATGATTTCCTGACCATTGGAATCAACCAACGCGGGCAAGAAGACCTAACGAAGATCATATTCGACCGCGATGGCAGGCTGCCGACGATCATCGTTTCCCAAACCACTGCCGCATACTGGGTACAAAAACTTCCCGACCCAGTCGCAGCTGACTCCCTCGTCAGCAGACTCAACACCGGCCAACGCGTCGAACTCGGTGAATACGACATGCGCCACTTCCTAGCCACCCAACTAGAAACCGAGTAACACACCACCATCAACAGGCCCCGCGACGAGCAGCAGCCCCAACCCGTCGCGGGGCCCTACCAACTACCCGGAATCCAGCCCTACCACCGTTTCGGAATACCCCTACCAACTACGCGCACTCAGCA
>NZ_KV821294.1:0-243 GCF_001815635.1 Corynebacterium sp. HMSC075D04 | reverse complement strand
GGAAGCCAAAAAACTTCCAACCAACCCCCACCCTGACGGGGCAAAAACAAGGGTTGGCAACATGCATCATGCACTCACAAATGAAGCACACCACACAGATGATCAGGCAATCAATGGTTCACCCAACCACCACCGGCACACACCAAACAAGGCATGCACACCATGGCACACAACACCAAGCACACAACAACAAAAAATGCATTGGCACACTATCGAGTTCTCAAACAACACCAGCACACCCAA
>NZ_KV821293.1:0-767 GCF_001815635.1 Corynebacterium sp. HMSC075D04 | reverse complement strand
CGATAGCAGACACACATTTTGTCGCTTAACCCTTCTTGGTCGCTACTGGTAAGAAATTAAAAAGGTGCGTGACACTTCCAAAGTCGATTATCTCCATAATCACCCAGACAGGCAGTTCTTTGCCGTATCGCGCTTTGTGGTGTCTCAGAAAATCTTCCCCGGATGCCCTTTCCACTTGCTCGTGATACTTTGCCAACCATATCTGGTATGAGTCACGGCGAGAGCCTTTAGGAATCTTTGAGCACTCGTGCGGGTCCAACATATTCCGACGCAGATGCACAAAAACATCAACCATTCCGGCCTTGTTTGCGATCTGACTCCGCAAAGCGACTTCGAACTTCTCAAGCCCTTCGAAAATCAACCGCCGTAACCGAGAGTCGAAATCATAAAGCGCAACGGCATCTTCAAAATGAGAATTACTTTGAAATTCGTCGAAACGAAAGTTCCACTCTGTTGTCCGCTCCTCACCAGGTTTGATCTGCCGCAAAGGGTACAGATACGCGGCCAATCGATAGTAACCAATTGCTGCTAAAACAGCCTTCGCTTGCATGCAATCATTTACACGCAGCCCCCGATCGATCAGCAGTTGGAGCTGACTGTCAATCGGCAGATGTAGCTTTGCATACTGCATCCATCCCCCCTAAAAATTGAGAAAACCACGCCGTCACGGCGAACCGGAGAGGACGTGGTGTGCGTAAACCCAAACATACATGATCTACTGAGCAACCATTGATGTGTTTTGTCAAGTTGTTTTAGGCCGTTTCGGC
>NZ_KV821292.1:0-16301 GCF_001815635.1 Corynebacterium sp. HMSC075D04 | reverse complement strand
CACACCCCGTCAAATATGTCGTGACTTCGGACACCACATCCTCCGCAAATTTCACGCCCCGCGTTTCTACGCGGGGCGTTTTTGCTACCGTTTTGTGCGTGACCACCGCTGCGAACACTGCACATACTGCGCTCGATCAACTCGCTGACCTGCTGGGTATCGGCCGTTATACGGTTGCGGATGCGGGCATGATCCCGCGCGCGATCGCCCTTGCCGCCGCCGAGGAACTCGACGTGCCCTACGAGGACGCGTGGACTGCCGAGGAGATCGCGGACAGCATCTTCGACAACTTCGCCCAGTACATCCTGGGCTCCGGGGTTGATGGTCGGGCGGCGACGCTGCGCGCAATTGTCGACGACCACTTCACCGCCCAGACGTCTCGCACCCGGGGGTCGGGGGTGTCGTCGTTTAGCAAGCTCTCGTCGGACGACTTCACCCCGGCGAAAAACAAGTTGGAGGCGGTCAACCGCATTAGCGCGCTGACCGATTCGGGCCCGGAGACGCTCGGGCCGGGGTCAAAAGAGCGCAAGTCGGTGCTGGTGAACCTGGCGCGCGCGATCGACAACAACAACGCGCCGGAGGATGCAACCAAGATCGAGCTCGGGCGTTGGTTGGCACAGCAGTTGGGCGGGACGTGGGGGCCGCGTGATTACTCGTCGGGCTACACGATCACGCTCAACGGGCTGAATAATCTGCTGCACCTGGCCACGCGCCGGTTTACGGGCGCGGAGGATTTCGCCTCTCCACTGCTGGAGGCCAACGCGCTCGTCGCCGGTGCTGCGGAGGCGCTCGGCCTGCGGGCGGACACCGATTGGGCGAGCCTCCCGTTCGACGGGCGCACGTGTGTGGAGGAGATGCTCGCGGCGCAGTACCGCAACCGGAACCAAACGGAGTGGTTCGCCTGGTACGCCGAGTTCAAGGTTCTGCCGTTTTATGCGGCGAAGTTCAAGGGCGGCCCGGCGACCATCGGCCACACGGAGTTCGACTATCAGGGCACCCGCACGTGGGATTTGAAGGTGCATTCCAGCGACGGCAAGGCGGACCGCACGCCGCTGAACGACCAGTACTCGGTGGATCTTGCCGCAGCACAGGACGGGGTCGGGTTCATCGTGGTCAACACGGTGCCGGATTACACCGACGAGGACGCGTTTTACCGCTGGCACATGGCCAAGCGTGGCAAGGTGGTCAAGGAACGCAAGCCGAACTCGCGCAAGCTCAAGGTCGCGCACACGGTGACCAGCATCGAGGCGTACTACTTCCCGGACACTGCATCTATTAGCGACGCCATCGCCCGCGGCATCATCAAAGTCTTCAACCAGGGCCGCCAGCAGGACGGCTCGCCGCGCAAGCCGAAGTACGAGATGGACATGGCGCTCGCGCGCGGCACGGATTATTTGCTCACGGCACTTGCGTGAGGTCCTGCGCGTACGCCGCCGCCACGTCCACGTCACGCCCGAACACCACGCGGTTGAGCCGCTCCACAAGGGCGAAGGGGTGCTTGACGTTTTCGTTGACAATGCCGGCGTTGAGTTTGGTGACTAGGTTGTCGCGTTCGGAGGCGCGGATGTCGCTAATAAGCACAGGCTCGATGTCGGGCACCGGCACGGACATGAGCACGCGACGGGTGAGGCTTACGCCGCCGTCGTGCCAGCGCCACCACAAATACGGCGCGGACGAGTTCAGCGTCACCGCCGCGAGGTCACGGTCGTGTGCGGTGGCGAAGTGCAGCACCTGCTTCGAGCGCCTGCTCAACTCCCCGAACGCGGCGGAGATGTAGTAGCGCGGGGTGGTGGCTACGGTGAGCGAAAACTCGGTCGGGCCAGGTACGACGAGGTCGGCGATGGTGCGCTGCCACCCCTGCATCTGCCGCCAGATGTCTTGGTGGTCGGGGTGGATTTTCAGCCACTCCCCTCCTGGTCCGATCTGCCGTGGGGCGAGCAGGTGCGGTGCCTTTTCCAGCAAGGCTGCCCTTGATGCCGCACGCCATCGCAAGATCGGCGTGACCCGCCACGCGCTTGCCCCCGGCGGGCACACGGTGACGGCAGCGCGCACAAAGTTGGTTTTCGACGTGTTCGACGAGCCGAACTTGTAGCCGCGAAACAGGGTGTCGGGGACGTTGTCGAAGACGGTGATGTCGCCGCCGGTGAGGTGTTCGTCGATTAGCAATCGCAGCCCTGCGAACTTCGGCGCGCCCAGGTAGGAGGCGGGCGTGACCGCGATGAAGCCGCGGCTGGTGGTGGCGACACGCTCCATGAAATAGGCGAACAGGTCGCGGGTGGCGGCGGTGGCGAACGTGTCGTCGCGCGCGGTGGAGGCGTACGGCGGGTTCATGATGACGAAGTCGTGGGCGGGGATGTCGTCGTGAAGAAAATCGGCCACCACGCAGCGCGCGGCGAGCGCCTCAAAGCCTGCCGTGTCGCCCGGCGCGAGGAAGTGCGACAGCAGCACCACCGCGGTGTGCAGCGCGACCGGGTCGATGTCCACCAGGATCAACTGCTTTGCGACGAAGCCCCCCACATCCCCATCAACCTTCCGCGCAAGGTGCCACGCAAGCACCCCAGTGCCACAGCACGGGTCCACCCACGTGCCCTCCGGGAAACGGTTGACGTGCTGGGCCATGAAAGCGGCGGCGTCGTCGGGCGTGAAGTACTGGCCCGCATCCTTGCGCGCCTTACTGTCGCTGAGCGCCAGGAACGCCTCGTAACAAACCGCGATCTCCCCGATGGTCATGTTTTCGAACACATCTTCTGCCAGCGGCTCGACCCCCAGGTAGGATTCCACCACCGGCGCAAGGTCGGGCCGCAACGCGTTCGAGTGCGCCGCGATCCCCCGCAGCCATGCCTGTTGGCCTGCGATTTCGGGGTGCGCGCGCAGGCGGTTCAGCGTGGCGGTGACACGCTTTGCGGAGAAGTTCGATCCCTGGGGCACGGTGCCCGAGCTTATAGCTCTTTTACTCTTCCGCTCCAATCTGGGCTGCTGTATACTCGCGTGCATGATCGACGCAAAGCTTTACGAAGCAATCAACCAGCAAGTCACCGAAGAGTACGGTGCCGCCTACATCTACCGCTACCTGGCCAACGAGATGGACGCCCTGTCCTTCCCGGGCCTGAGCGAGTGGTTCGCCGCGCAGGCATCTGAGGAGTGCGACCACGCGCAGAAGTTCGCCCAGCACCTCATTGACCGTGGCGAGCATGTCAAGCCGCACAACATTGAGATCGACGCGCCTGAGATCAAGACCCCGCTCGACGCATTTGAGGCTGCTCTTGCGCACGAGAAGAAGGTTTCGGAGCAGATCCGCCAGATCACTCGCCTGGCCGATGAGGTCGGCGACCTGGGCTCCCGCCCGCTGCTCAACTGGTTCCTGGAGGAGCAGATTGAGGAAGAGTCGACCGTGAGCGAGATCGTCGACCAGCTCAAGCTTGTTGGCAAGGACGGCTCGGGCCTGTTGCGTATCGACGCCCGCCTGGCCGGCCGCTCCACCGACTCCGACGCGTAACCCACCCCCGGATTTCGCGTTCAGCCCCCGTCACGTGCGGGGGCTTTGTTTGTGTCTAGCGCTGTTTGTGTCTAGCTGGATTGTTGGCGGCGCTTGACCCGCCACATGTCGATCGCGATGACCACACCGAGGATCGCAGCGTGCTGGCGTTCGTCCAGCTCCGGCTCGAATTGCACCCGGTAGTCCGACTTGCCGGTCAGTTCGCGCCCGAAGCCTTTGTATTCCGCGACCACGTGCGCGATCGGGCGGCCCTGCGATGTGAGCGTGTAGTTGCGGTTGAACACCTTGCCTTCGACTTGCACCTCGGGAAACCCTGCGATGTCGAGGTCGAATTTTGAGCCCATGAGCTTGAACCGCGATGTCAGCCGCGCCAGCTCCATCGCGGGAGTGACCAGACGCACGGTGTAGCTGTCGCGGATGAGGTCGATCGGGTCTTCGATGCTGATAAGGTGCGTGCCGCCTGCGTCGAACACGTCGACTTGGCGCGAGGCCCGGCTCAGCACGTCTTTCATGTTGAGCTTCGTTTGCCGTGCCGTGCCAAGCGGTTGTCCGGTGGGTGCTTCGATCGCGAACTCGTTGCGGCCGAAGATTTTGGTTTGCCGGATAATGACTTCGTTTTCCCGCAGCATGGTGTAAATCGTAATCCCGCCGCGCTGCGCGTGCTGGGCAGAAATGCGTAAAAGGCTGACGCCAGTTCCGAGTGCGAACTGGCATCAGCCTTTTACGGTGTTCGGAAGAGAAGGGTTAGGCGGTTTCCTCGGTCTCCTTACCGTCGCTCTTGTCCTCGCCCTTGTCGGAGGAACCCTTCGCATCTGACTTGGAGCTCTGGGCCCACTCCGGCAGTTCGCCGTCCTTGCACAGGGCGGCGAGGATGCCAATGCCTGCTGCCAGACCAGCCAGGGACAAACCGATGGCTGCTGCCTGGGTGACCTCCGGGCCGAACTGCTGCTGCAGGCGGTCAGCCTCAACCTGGATCTGACGCATCCACTCCGGCTGCGGGCGGCGGTTGGTCTCGCCGCCGAGGCCGAACTGCTCGAGCGGGTTCGGGATGTTCATCTTCTCCGACACGTTCGCTGCTGCCTTGCCCAGCTCGGCGCCGAGCGGGCCGGCCAGCGGTGCACCGATGGCGATCAGCAGGCCGAGCGGAACCAGCCACAGCAGCGGGTTGTTCTCGGACGACATGCTGTCGAAGCACTTCTTCAAGTTCTCCGAGGAGCCCTGGTCAGACACCAGGTTCTGCGGCTGCTTCTGGCCTGGGTCGTTCGGGATGGAACCGTTGTCGGTCTTGACCGGGATCTCGACGATCGTGGTCTTGCCGTCCGGCGTCTTCACCTCCACCGGGATGGTGATGTTGGTGCCCGGCTTCACGTCGGCTGGCGGGGTGATGGTCAGGTTGCCCGTGCTTGGGTTGACCTCGACCTTCCAACCCTCCGGGATCTTCGGGTTGTCCGGGATCTTCCATTCGCCCGAACCGTTCGGCGGCGGAACCTCCGTCTTCTGGCCCGGGTAGACAACGATCACGGTGGTGGTGTTGTCGCCTGGGGTGGTGTTGTCGGTGCCGTTGCCCGGCTGGGTCTCCGGGACCTTCACCGTGACCTTTGCCGGCACGACGTCGGTCTTGCCGCTCGGGTAGGTGACGGTGACGTTGATGATCTTCTCGTCGCCATTCTTCGCGGTCTTCGGCACGGTGACCGTGATGTCGCCAGTCTTGGCGTCGATCTGCGGGTTCCACTCCTCAAGATCCTGACCCGGGGTGATCTCGTAGGTGGAACCACCCGGCACGTCGTCCTTCTTCGGCTTCAAGATGGCGTTCTGGCCCGGGGTCTTCTCTACCTTCGGGTACTCCGGGGCACCGTGGACGATGACCTTCGCCGGAACGTTCTTATCCACAGAACCGTCCGGGTAGGTCACGTCGACCAGGATCGTCTTCACGTCGCCAGGCTTTGCGGAGCCCGGAATGGTGACGGTGATGGTGCCGGTTGTCGGATCAACCTTCGGCACCCAATCGCCCAAGTCCTGGCCCGGGGTGATGGTGAAGGTGGAGCCGTCCGGCAGGTTCTTGTTGTTCTGCTCGAGGCTGACCTCCACCCCGACCTTGCCGTAGGTCTCGCCGTAGCCCGGGGTGTTCAGGTTTGCGTCGGTCTCGCGCACCGTCACCACCGTGTCGATGGTGTCCTTGGAGCCGTCGGCGTAGGTGACGTCCACGGTGAACGTGGCGGTATCGCCGTGCTTCGCGCCCTTCGGGGCGGTGACCTTCAGCGTGCCGTCCTTGGCTGGTTCGGCGGTCCACCCTTCCGGTGCGTCGACGACGGTGTAGGTGGCGTCGACGGCGATGCCGCGGACGTCGCCAGGCTGCGCCTTCAACGCAACATCAACGGAGCCACCCGGCTTGACCGTGTTCGGCGTGTTGTAGGCGGGAGCAAACTTAGCAACGGGGACGGAACCGGTGAACTTCGGCGTGTCCTGATCAACAACGCCGTCCTCGGTTGCAACGCGCAGTACCTGTGGGTTCTTGTAGGCGTCGAAATCCTCGTCCTTGGTGGCCTCGCGAGGGTTCGCGATGATCTCCACGTCAACCTTCGCCGCCTTGTCGTCATCAACCGAACCGGTCGCGCCCTTGGGGAGGGTGACGTAGACCTTGCCGGTGTCGTCGACACGCACCTTGGCACCCTCGATCTTCTTGCCAGCGATGGAAACGTTGCCGGTCAAACGTTGGTAGTCGTTCTCCGCATTGGCCACCGTGATGCCGGTGTCGTACTCGTTGCCGTCCGCGATGATCGCCTGGGACTGCTGCTCAGAAGCAACAATTGGCGCGCAGTCATCGGTCTCAAATACCCACGGGGCGACTTCAATCTGCACAGTTGGGCTGACGCGGGTCTTCTCAGCCGCCAAGATCGTCGGATTATTGACCCTCCAAGCCCACGTCTGCGCCTGCTGATTGCTGTCCACAGCCAGCTTCACAACGGCCGTGCGCTTCTGATCACGCTTCAGCGAAAAGGACTCCTGATCAATCAGCGCAACCTCGTTGACATCAAGCATCTCAACGGGCTCATTGCCCTTGCGCTTGATCTCAACGGAGCCCTTCTTCAGAGCTTCAAGCTTGTAGGAGTGGGTTGCATCCTGCGTACCTACGTTTTCAACAACGATGAACGCCGTGCCGGATTGAAACACCCGCTCACTGTCAGCGCTTACGCTCACCCACGGCACGAAAGCGTTGTCTACCTCGTCGAGGCCAACACCCACGCTGACCCCGTTTTGGGTTGTCTTCAGCGCCACGCCAGGGTTCACCGTGGTGATGTTCTGATCCAGCACAACAGCACATGCGCCCTGCTGTGGGTTCGCGGTCCGACCCGGAGGGCTTGTGAATTCTTCTGGCAGCGCGGTTGCTTGCGGGGCGACAACAGCCGAAGCGCCGAGGGCAAGCGCAACGGTGCTCGCAGCAATCTTCTTCGAAATCATGAAGTCTCCTTAGAGGTTCGTTGCCCAGTGGTGCGTCCCCAAACGCAGCCACGTGACCTTCCTCCAAATATGAGTGAGCTTCAGACCGACCGCAAGAGTTTTAACATATAAAAAACAGGTTATACTTCACTAAAACACAGCAATTACAAAGATTCCCACGTCCATGGGTCGCGCGACAGTTGTGACGGTTCGAACACATCCAACAAACCATTCACGCTATCTACCTGGCCATATCCGAGCGACCCGGCAATATCACGCACAATGTCGGACTGACGTTTATCGGCCAACATCTCCCTCAGAGTGACAGCGCCATCGCGCTTTGCTAATCGACGACCCCCTGGCCCCACCACAAGCGGAACGTGAATATAAAAAGGCGTCACGAGAGAAAGTTGATCAGCCAAATACGCTTGTGCCGGGGCAGAAAACAACAAATCGTCGCCGCGCACAACCTGATCCACCCCCTGAAAACCGTCGTCCACAACGACCGCCAAGTTGTACGCCCAATCCCCCGCCTGTGCCTGATCCACACGCCCGCCGCGCTTCAAAATCACATCATCAACCGGCCCCGTGTAGGCACCGTGGTAGAAATCCTCAACCGTCCACTCACGCACGTGGGCCCGCAAACGGATTGCGGGGAGGCGGCCCTCGTCGGCGAGGTCGCGTCGTCGTAAAGCACGCTGCTCCTCAGAGAGATCACGACACGTCCCCGGATACATCCCCGGCTGCGCATGCGGCGCCGACGCCGCCTCCCGGATATCCCGGCGCGTGCAATAACACTCATACGTATCCAGGCGAGCCAGCGCATCTGCATACGCGTCCCCGCGATCGTGCTGGTAGAGCACCGGAGGATCGAAGTCGAGGCCGAGCGCCTCCAAGTCCTCAATCTGGCGCAGCGCCGACTCCGTGGAAGAACGCTCCGAATCAATATCCTCCACACGCAAAAAGAACTTCCGGCCGCTTTGGCGAGCAAACAGCCACGCCAGCACCGCCGTACGCAAATTGCCAAAATGGAGATCGCCGCTCGGACTCGGCGCATAGCGACCAGCAGGACCTTGGAAAACAGCCATATGTGCAATGATATTGCGCATGTCACCGCGCGTATCCCGCTCCCCATACCCGTACCTGCTCGCCGTGTTCTGCGCGGTGTTTCTCATCTCGAACATCACGGCACAAAAAGGCGTGGTCATCGGGCCGCTAGTCACCGACGGGGCCTTCTTCCTCTTCCCCATCTCCTATGTCATCGGCGACGTCATCGCCGAGGTCTACGGGTTCAAAGCCGCACGCCGCGCCGTGTTCACCGGCTTTTTCATCGCGGTGCTTGCCGTGGTGACGTTCTACATCGCCATCTGGCTGCCCGCGGCGGACTTCTACGACATGCAAGACACCTTCGCCGCAGTCCTGGGCTTGTTGCCGCGCATCGTCGCGGCCTCGCTCGCCGGCTACGTAGTGGGTCAACTACTCAACGCGTGGGTACTGCAGAAGATGAAGGACCGCTTCGGCACCGACCGCCTCTGGGCGCGCCTGATCGGCTCCACCATCGTCGGCGAATTCGCGGACACGCTGCTGTTCTGCACCATCGCCGCGAGCGTGATCGGCGTCGATTCCGCCGGCACGTTTATCAACTACGTCGTTGTTGGGTTCCTGTGGAAGACCCTCATGGAGGTCGTGCTGCTGCCGATCACCTATCCGACGATCGCAGCCGTGCGCCGCGCCGAGCAGCGCATCGCCGACGAGAGCGCGTAACCCACAGGGCTCCGAAACCTGTACTGTTGCTAATGCAGACCCCCTCCACACGTGTGGACCAAGGGGGTCTAGCTGTTTCTAATCTAACTCGCGTGGCCCCCCTGGAAGGATCACGTGGAGCGAGGTACTCGCTGTACCAATTGTGGGCGAACTTGTGTTTGGGCACTTTCATTAACGACGAATTCGCACTCCACGCAACGTGATCTGCCATCTGAACGAGTTGGGACGCCCTGGAGTCCAAGAAGATGGGATCCTCAATAACATGCCGAGTTGTCCTTGGGAGTTCACGATGTGCTCGGCGAAAGTCTTTCTCAGTTCCGTCCCTTACGAGCCGGTGTGAAGGCCAAGCGCAAATCCAGCGCAGCTAGAACCTTAAGCAGCGTTTCTACCGTCGGATTCCCAACTCCATTTTCTATGCGACTCAGTTCAGCCTGTTGAATTCCGGCAGCATCAGCAACAGATTGCTGAGTTGCGCCGCGATCATGCCGGGCCGACGCAAGTGCAGCACCTACCGCTTTACGCTCTGCAAGTTCCGCAGCAAACGCTCGCGTTGCCGCATCACGAATTACCTCGGCTGCTGGCGATTCCGATTCTCGATATGGCTGGATGAAGTCTTCAAACTTTGTAGTGGCCATTTGTTCACCCCCACGCTCCGCTTAATAGGTAACCAGCAGCAAGTTTATGTGTTTAACCCCATATCAGCAAGGCGTATTTACTCTCTTTTCCAGGCAGACAAAACGGAGCGCGCTGCACGAATTTCCTTCTGCTCCTGCTTTCGACTTGGATCGCGCAACTTGTTGTATCCACCGAGCAACAAAACGATTCGCTGACCATAGAAAGTGCAATAGACACGAATTAGCACCCGTTTCCGCCTCCACCGCTTTGGAACTTCGCCAACTCTTTCCGCTGCACCAAATTCGCGCAAGATAGTCTCGATGTCACGTCGTATTCGTAGTTCGAAAAGACCCTGCCCTAAATTTTTTCCCCACTCGCTGGCACAGATATCGATGCCCAACGGTGCGAGCACATGCTCAATCGCCACCTCTACGACAGTGCGCTCTGCTTCATCCAACCGACTGTAGAAACGAGCAAAATTCCCACCGTCAAAAACCTCAATACTCCAAGTTGGTTCAGCCAAACTATCCCCCATTCCCCAATGCGATTCACTTTAGCCGGATGCGGCTCGAAGTTTCCCCAAAATCGCTCCAACCCTAGACCCGCAAATCACAGCTTAGGGGCAAACCCGAACTCACCCTGCTTGCTAGACCGAGCACATGAGTGCCCCAGAGGGCGTCTAACCGGACATCGGGTCGAGTTCGGGTTTGCTCCTAAGCTGGCTGCGCGACTACATATCCCCTACTTCCCGGCGTAGTAGCGGCCGAGGAACTCGTCGCGGTAGGCCTCGTAATCGCCGGCGTCGATGGCAAGGCGGATGTTGTCCACGAGGCGGATCATGAACTCTAGGTTGTGGATCGTGCACAGCGTGCCCGCCAGGAACTCCTTCGCCTTGAGCAGGTGGTGGATGTAGGCGCGAGAGTAGTTCTCAGAGACGTAGCCGCCGAACTCCTCGTCCACCCCGGAGAAGTCGCGCTTGAAGCGGGCGCCGGCGAGGTTCATGCGGCCGTCCAGGGTGTACACGCCGCCGCGGCGGCCGAGGCGCGTCGGGGCAACGCAGTCGAAGGTGTCGGCACCAGCTTCGACGGCGGTGAAGATGTCGTCCGGCTCCGAAATGCCCAGCAGGTGGCGTGGCATGTCGATAGGAAGTTCGTCGGTGACCCAGCCGACGATCGTGCCCAGATTTTCCTTCTCCAGGGCGCCACCGATGCCGAAGCCACCGAAGCCACGGCGGCCCTCGTCGAGCGCCTCGCGGTGAAGATCCAACAAGCCGTGCACCGCCTGGCGGCGCAGGTCCTCGTACTGCGCCCCCTGCACCACGCCCCACAGGGACTGCAGCGGCTTGTCCGCCCGAACCTCGGTCAGGCGGTCGTGCTCGATGAGGCAACGCCGCGCCCAACGCCGGGTGCGCTCGACGGAATGCTCCTGGTAGGCGCGGGTATCTACAAGCGTGGTCAGCTCGTCGAAGGCAAACATGATGTCGGCGCCCAGCTGGTGCTGGATCTGCATCGACACTTCAGGGGTGAAGCGGTGGGAGGAGCCGTCGATGACGGATTTGAAGTCGACGCCGTCGTCGTCGACACGCGCCATGCGATCCTTGTTCGCCGCACGGATGTCGCCCTCGGTCAGGCCCGCGGTGTCCATGGCGAGGACCTTTTTAAAGCCGACGCCGAGGCTCATCACCTGGAAGCCGCCGGAATCGGTGTAGGTGGGGCCGTGCCAGTTTTCGAAGGCGGCGACGCCGCCGGCCTCGTCGACAATGTCGGGCCCTGGCTGCAGGTACAGGTGGTAGGCGTTGGAGAGGATCGCTTGCGCACCGGTGGAGCGGATCTGCTCGGGCGTGAGCGTTTTCACCGTCGCCTTGGTGGCCACGGGGATGAACGCAGGGGTCTGAATGGAACCGTGCGGGGTGTGGATCACACCGGTGCGGCCATGCCTACCCGGCGCGGGCTCCAGCTGGGTGCCGACCTCGAAGGTGGTGTCCGTCTGCTGCGTCATGCGTGTTCCTTTTCTAGTTCGGTGCCCTCAACGTCGACCTCGGGGAGGAGTTTGTCCAGCCATTTTGGCATCCACCAGGCGGCGCGGCCGAGGAGGAACATGGTGGCGGGGACGAGGGCCATGCGGATGAAGAAGGCGTCGAACAGTACTGCGACACCGAGTGCGAAGCCGAAGATTTGGATGAACGGCAACGGTTGGTCCAAGAAGGCGATGAAGACGGCGATCATGATGATCGCGGCGGCGGTGACCACGCGCGCGCCTTGCCTGAAGCCTTGCACGGTGGATTCGTGCACGGCGCGCAGCCGGTCGCCGTCGCGGTTGCGCAGGTAGGCCTCGCGCATGCGGGTGACCAGGAAGACTTGGTAGTCCATGGCGAGGCCGAAGGTGACGCCGATGAGGAAGATCGGCAGGAAGGACAGGATCGGGGTCGGCGTGTTCACCAAACCCCAGAGGCCTTCTTGGAAGAACAGGACGGTCACGCCGAAGGCGGCGCCGACGGATAGCAGGAAGCCAAGGCCTGCCACGAGCGGCACCATGATGGAGCGGAACACGATAACGAGCAGCACGATCGCCAGCCCCACCACGATGGAGAGGTACAGCGGCATGGCCTTTGAGAGTTCTTCGGTGATGTCCATTTGGACGGCGGTCAGGCCGGTCAGGCCAACGTCGATACCCGTGGCGTCTTCCACCTGGCTGATGGCCTCGCGCACTCCGTGGGCGATTTGCAAGGTGCGTTCCTCTTCCGGACCACCGGTTGGGGTGGCGAGGATCTGGGCGGCTGTGAGGTCGTCGTTAGCTGCGATGAGCTGCGCGTGCTCGATGCCGTTGACGGAGCCGATCTCGCCCATGGTGTAGATGAAGGACGCGAGCGCTGCCTTTTGGGCGTCGCCGCCCGCCTCATCGGGGATGACGTCCATGTACGGCTGGAGGATCTCCGCGTCGGGGTTCACGCTATGCGCGTCGACCACCAGCAACAGCGGTGCGTTCACGCCGGGGCCGAAACCTTCCGCCATAAGGTCTGCGGATTTGCGTTGGGTGGTGTCGTAGTTGGAGGTGCTGTCGGACGGCAGCGACATCTCCAGGCCAAGCACCGGGGTGGACAGCGCACCAAGCCCCAGCACGACCACTGCCATAACAAGGCCCGGCACCTTTTCGACGAAGCGCACCCACCGCTTACCCATCGAATTCTCATCGAGGTCCTTCCCCGGACGCTTACCCGGGCCGGGATTTCCAGCCAGGCCGGGAATCTTGCCCGCGAAGGTCTTCGAGCCGAACGCGCCAAGCAACGCCGGTACAAGCGTCAGCGCGACGAGCACCGCGATGAACACGGTGACGGCGGCGGCAAGGCCCATCCAGGTGAGAAACTCGATCTGCGCCAGTGCCAGGGCGACCAGCGCGGTAAAGACCGTGGCACCGGCGAACACCACCGAGGAACCCGCGGTGCCGACAGCCATTCCGGCCGCCTCATCCGGCGGGAGGTGGCGTGCCTCCTGGCGGTAGCGCGACAGGATGAACAGGGCGTAGTCGATGCCCACGGCCAGGCCGATCATGACGGCAAGGACCGGAGTGACGTCGTTGAGCTCCACCCAGTGGGTGGTCAGCAGCACCAGCAGCGCGCCGATACCCACGCCGACCACGGCGGAGATGATCGGGATCACCGACGCCGCCAAGGAACCGAAGGTGACCACGAGCACCAAAAACGCCACGGCCAGGCCGACCATCTCAGAGGTGGTCTTAATGGCAATCGGCTCGCCGAAACCAGCGCCGCCGGCCTCCACCTGAAGGCCCGCGTCCCGGCCGATTTTCATGGCCTCGTTCACCACGTCGCGGTCCGCTTGGTCGACGGACATCGACGACTCAGCGTCGAACTCGAAGGTGGTGTAGGCGATGCGGGCGTCGTCGCTAAGCATGCGCAACTGATACGCATCCGCTTCCGCGCGCTCCCGCGGCATGCCCATCTCAGTCATCTGGCCAATGACCATGCGCTGCAACTCGCCGTTGACCGTCACTGGATTGCCGAAGCGCTCCCCCTCCACCCCGAGATGGTCGCGGATATAGCCGACGGTGGCATCCATCGCCGCCATATGCTCGGACGTATCCAGGCGCTGACCCTCAGGCGCGGCGAACACCAAGTTCACGCCAGGGGCTGTGGCCACATTGCCGGCATCGGGGAAGTTTTTCTCCATGTCGCGCAGCGCGTCGATAGCCGGTGTGCCCTCGATTGCGAACTCGGAGGTAAACGGCTTCATCAACGAAAACGCGCCGCCCGCAGTCGCACCGAACAGCAGCAGCCACGCCACAATCACCCGCCATTTGTGCAGGTAGGACCAACGTCCGAGGTTGTACAGCAGTTTCGCCACGTCAAAGGGTTCCTTCTGTGATACGGAAAAAGCCCCCGTTGCCGGGGGCTTTAACACTTGGCGGTAGCGGCGGGATTTGAACCCGCGGTGGTTTTACCCACACTCGCTTTCGAGGCGAGTACCTTCGGCCGCTCGGACACGCTACCGCCGACTAGATTAACGGCAGCGCCGCCAAGAAACCAAATTTAGCGGTCAGCTTCGTCGCGGACCTCGTCCGCCTTGTCCTCAACCTTGGCTGCGACCTCGTTGGCCTTGTCCTTAATAGCGTCGCCCGCCTCGGAGAGCTTCTCCTTAGCGCTGCCGATCAGCTGATCGGCCTTGCCCTCGTTCTGAAGCTTCTCGTTATCGGTAAGGTCGCCAGCTGCTTCCTTAGCCTGGCCCTTGATCTGATCAAGCTTGTCATCCAAACCCATGATGTTCTCCTTTATTCGTTGAAATTCGGTGCAGTCGCCCAGTGTAGGGACAAACCCGAACACTTTGGGTAACGATTCAATTACTCCTCAGCTCTTCAAAGAAATCACTCAGTAACCTGGCAGTTTCGACCTCCAGCACGCCAGCGCGCACCTCAGGGACATGCAGATGTCGCGGGTCTCGGATGGCATCCAGCACCGAACCCACCGCACCCGTCTTCGGCTCCCACGCGCCAAAAATTAACGACGACACCCTCGCCCCCAGAATCGCCCCCGCACACATCGTGCAGGGCTCCAGTGTGACCACGAGCTCACACTCATCCAGCCGCCACCTCCCCAACGCCTCGCACGCCTGACGGATGGCCTCCACCTCCGCGTGCGCGGTCGGATCGTTGTTCGCCTCCCGGCGGTTCACCCCCACCCCAAGGACCTCGCCCTCCGGGGAGAACACCACAGCCCCCACCGGTACATCGCCCGGCGGGGTCGTGCGGGCAACCTCGATCGCCTCCCGCATCTGTTCTTCAGCCCGGCGGGCAGGTTTGCTAATCGACGGCATCAGCAAGCTCGTCGCCAAATCCCAACTCGTCGGCGATGGTGTGGGCGAGATCGGCCGGGTCGGCGTCGTCGTCAAGCAAAATGCTCAACTGCTCCTCGGACAACCCCAGGTCCGCGAGGATGGCAAAGTCGCCATCAGCCCAGCCGTCGACGTTGTCCAGCTCATCCGGGTCGATGTCGGGGATGTCCACGTCGGCCTCATCCAGGATGTCAGCCGCGAAATCATCATCCACCGCCATCGTCGCGTCCGAAATCAGCACACGCACCTTCGACGGGCCCGGACGCACCACAACCAAATAGTCATCCTCCACGTTGAGCAGCGCAAACGCCGCGCCCTCGCTGCGCAAACCGCGCACAGCGTCAATGGAGGTGGAAAGGTCCGTGAAATCGTCGCAGAACTCGCGCACCTGCCACGAACCCCCAACCTGAGCGACGGTGACGGCAAACCCGTCCGTGAAGTCCTGACTCATGGGACGAAAGCGTAGTCCGCGCGGGCCAAAGTGTCACTAGACTTAACGCGGTGACTACCTACCAACTGCCCCCCATCTGCATTCTCGGCCTCGGACTGATCGGCGGGTCGCTCATGCGCGACCTGACCATCTCTAACGAACGCGTCTTCGGCTACACCATGCACGGGGCACGCGCAGCACAACGGGACGGCTTCGACGTCTCCGACAACATGGAAGAAGTGCTGCGCCGCGCAGAGGCCGACAACGCGCTCATCGTGGTCGCGGTGCCGATGGCGGCCGTGGCGTCCGTACTGGACCAGGTAGCTTCGTTCGCCCCGACGTGCGACATCACCGACGTGGTGTCCGTCAAAGAGCGCGTGTACGACCTCATCGTCGAGCGCGACATGCAGGGCCGCTACGTCGGCGGCCACCCCATGGCGGGCACCGAGTTTTCCGGCTGGAGCGCCTCCCACGAGGGCCTGTTCGAGGGCGCCGCGTGGGCCGTAACGTACGACTACGCGCGCGAAGGCCGTGCCGACGACCACTGGGCTGCCCTGTTCACCACCGTGTGCCGGCTCGCATCCGTTGTCGGTGCGGAGGCGGTCCCCGTGCGCGTATCGCTTCACGACGAATCCGTCGCCCGCGTCTCCCACCTCCCCCACGTCATCGCTGAAGCCCTGTCGTTGGTCGGCGACCGGGGCGGAACGCTCTCGCAGTCCCTGTCCGCCGGATCCTTTAGGGGCGCGACCCGGGTAGCTAGTACGGAACCCGAACTCGTGCGCAACATGTGCGAAACCAACGCCGACTCGCTCGTGCCTGTGCTCGACGAGTTCATCGAACTCCTCCAAGCCGCACGCGCTTCCCTTGCGGACGATCCGGCGTCCATGAAGCAGCTAGCCGAATCTGGCAACCGCGCCTACCTGCGCATGGCCGCCCGCAAAGGCGCCCGCCGCGAGTCCGTCTCCCCCGTGAAGATTTCTTCCCGCCCGGTCATGCGCGTCCACCCTGGCGCACCGGGCTGGGTCCGCCAACTCGAGCAGGTGGAGTCCCTCGGCGGACGCGTCGAGGTGTTCTAGGTTTTGTTTTTGGGGGGTTGGGGGTTTGGGGGGTTGATCCCTGGGGTTCCCCGGGGTTCCCTGGGGTTCTAGCCGGCCGTTTTCCGCTGGTCGTCTAGCTCTGTGTTGTCATGTCTCATGACTTTTTGGACATGGAGTCC
>NZ_KV821291.1:0-270 GCF_001815635.1 Corynebacterium sp. HMSC075D04 | reverse complement strand
TGAAGTTGTTGGGTCGGCGGTAACCTACTCTCCCACTCCCTCCCGGGAGCAGTACCATCGGCGCGGGCGGGCTTAGCTTCCGGGTTCGGAATGGGACCGGGCGTTTCCCCGCCGCTATCAACCACCGACACATCTATAGGGGTTCATAGAGTGTCCATGTGTCGTGGACTGTATTGAGTTCACTGTGACAATGTGGGTGTGTTGTGTCAGTGACTGCATAGTGGACGCGAACAGTGTTCATGTATGTGTTTGGTTTGTTGAAAAACCGGG